>DASTBJ010000405.1:0-6211 GCA_035712125.1 Terriglobia bacterium | reverse complement strand
GCCGTTGAGCGAAACACCAGAGGAGAGAATCGCACGAAATACGCGAGCGGAACGATGGCATAGGTGCCTACCAATACATGGCCGAAACTGAAGACTGAGGGGACATTGAACGCCTTGATCAGGTTAAAGGCGACAACGGTTCCCGGCAGCGCCCACGGCAGCATGATGGCGATATCGAAAATGGCCTTGCCGCGGAATGACAGCCTCCCCAGCGCGTACGCCCCTGACACTCCAAGCAAAACCGCGCCACAAACTGCGATCGCGCTCATCACCAGACTGTTCTGAATCGGTGCCCATGTCGCGGAATCCGTAAAAAGCTTGATGATGTTTTGCGTGGTGTATTCCGACGGTAAGGCGGCGGTCCGCCATGACCCATCCACCGAGAAGGCGAGAACGAAGATCATCGCGATCGGCAGAATCAGAAAAAGTGTCGAGACGAGGGAGACGGCAAGCACCAGGACCTTCATGGCCGGATTCGTCACCCGGCGCCGTTTGCGCGCTCCGCCCTTGGACTGAGTACGGTACGCCGCCCGGTCTTCCCACACCCGGAGAAGAATCAGAAAGACAATGGAAATCGCGGCCAGCACCACGGATACCACCGAGGAAAATGCCATTTCCGCATTGGCATCCGCGGACATGATCTGGCGCGTCATCACATAATCGACATTGAACAGCAGCGGCGCGGTGTAGGAGGCCATCGAAGACATGAATGTCAGCAGGGCGCCTGAAACGATCGCAGGCGTAAGCATCGGCAACAATACCCGGGTCCACGTCTGAAACGAAGTCGCGCCAAGGCTGTAGGCGGCCTCTTCCAGCGAATCATCGCTTTGCTCCAGAGCTGCCGACACAGTCAGGTAAAAATAGGGATACATCGTCAGGGTGTGGACGAGCAGCACGCCGGCGAGACCTTCGAGCGCATACCGGTTGGCATCATTTCCCAGCAGATCACCGAGGATCTGCGGAACCGTGCCTCCCAGCCCGTACAACTTCACAAACGCTGCGACGCCCATCAAGGGAGGAAGTGCGATGGGCACGAGGACCAATACCTGACACATACCGCGAAGGGGGAAATCCCAGCGCTGCAATATGACGGCCAGGAATACGCCGACGATTCCCGAGGTAATCACACTGAGCGCCGAAATCAGCAGGCTCCCAAGCACTGCTTCGCCCTGAACACCGGATCGAAAGTCGAAGAAGCGGACGTAGTCCGCGAAAGGCTCCGACGCGTTCAGGCTGCGCTGAAACGTCCCGACGAGCGGTCCCACGATGTAACCCCAGAGAACAAGAGTGAGGGCGACGAGTACTGCAATTTTCGGAAGACGGCTCATGAGGTGGCCGGCGGACCAACGAGGTGAACAGCAGTGCCGACAATGGACAGCTGAACGGATTGACCCTTGGCCAGACGCCCGGCCGAGCTCGGCACTTCTAAATGAAGGTCACCGACCGTCGTCTTTACTCTGCAGACGCGAATGGGCCCGGCGTACTCGACGTCAGTAACCGTGCCGGCGAACGTTCCGCTGCCATTCGTGAGGTCCAGAGACTCCGCTCGGATACAAACCCCGACGCGTGCGCCAGGTGTCAGTTGGACATCTGTCGCCTTATGAGTTGGATCTGCCGTGAGTTCCACACCGTCCGCAAAGCGCAGCCTGACGGAGTTTTCTGTAACTGCAGAAACAGTCGCTTCGACGACATTGTTACGTCCGATGAAATCCGCGACAAACCGTGTTGCGGGACGTTCGTAAATTTCCTCTGGAGTTGCCACCTGATGGATCTTGCCCTGGTGAAGCACCGCGACGCGGTCACTCATTCCCATTGCTTCCGCCTGATCGTGAGTGACGTAGATTGTGGTGGGGGAATCTGTGGAGCGCAGCGTCCGAAGCATGACGCGCGTATCCTCGCGCAGTTTCGCATCGAGATTCGAAAGAGGTTCATCCAGAAGCAGAAGGCTGGGCCGGATCACCAGCGCACGTGCGAGAGCGACGCGCTGTTGTTGTCCTCCGGATAGACGGTCAACACGTTCGGCGCCGAGCCCGGACAGCTGCACATCATTCAGCGCTGCGGCAACGCGCTTTTCCGTTTCCGCTGTCGTTACCTTGCGAACACGAAGGCCGAACGCAATGTTCTCTGTAACCGAAAGATGTGGGAACAGCGCATAGTTCTGAAATACGAAACCAACGCCGCGGCGATTGGGGGGTTCCGCCGTCATGTCACGGCGATCGAAGAAGATCTTCCCATCCGTTGGTTCTTCAAAACCCGCGATCATCCGAAGGATGGTGGATTTGCCGCACCCGGAAGGTCCGAGCAGAGTGAAGAATTCGCCGCTTTCGATTCGAAGATCGATCGCGTCGACGACTCTTCCTGCACGCGGGAAGACTTTGGTGAGCTTCTCCAGCGTCAGGACAGTCAATTCCCGCCTTTCCCCTTAATGTTCTTGGACCAGTAACTCATCCACTCGGATTCTTTCTGGCCCATCAGGTTCCAGTCGATCTCCATTTCCTTAAGGTTGAGTTTCACCAGCCAATCGGGCTTGTCGGCGTCCTCCACTTTCATGGCGGGAATCTGATAGTAGTCCCTCGCGAGTTGTGCCTGGAGTCTGGGTTCGAGCAGGAAGTTCTGGAAGTCTTCGGCGGCTTTCATCGACCGCGGATTGTTGACGATGGCCACCCCATCCACCAGGACGGGCACACCCGACGAAGCGATGACATAGGACCAGGGCCGCTTGTTCTTAAGAGGTTGAATAAGGGCGTCCTGAAGGTTCCACAACGTTACGGTTCCGACACCGCGATCAATCTTGAAGTACATGTCATCCGGATTGGCCGCATACGTGATTGTGTTGGCATCGAGCTTCTTAAGCCATGCATAACCTGCATCGGGCGATTGCGCGCCGTTTTGCCGGTAGATCATTGCACTGAAGATAGTTCGCATGGTGCCGGAAGCCATCACATCCCGAATCACGATCTTCCCCTTAAATGCGGGTGTGATGAGATCATCCCAGTCCTTCGGGGCATCTTGCGGCTTGAGAAGATCGTGATTGTAGACAATCACTTCGGGCAGCAACATCTCCGCGTGCCATCGACCCTGAGGATCCTTTCTTGAAGCGTCGATCAGGTTTCCATGAGTCGGGTTCGAGGGTGCCAGAAGTTGCTCGGCGGCCGCCTGTTGGAGGGCCTGGAGAGTGCCGCCCCACAGAAAACCCGCCTGCGGGTTCGATTGCTCGGCCCGCAATCTCGTCAGAGCTTCCTGAGCCGGGAGGATCACGGTTGCGACTTTGTCTTTGTACTGGGGGTGCTGCGTTGTGAAGAGATTCACAACGTGCGCAACCTCGTCCTTGTCTCGCCCGGTGTAGATCGTGAGGCTCTCACCATCCGCCGTCCTCGAAGCGTCGTCAGCTGTGTCGGTACTGCCACACCCGCCGGCAAGAAGGGCAGAGAACAGAACTGCCAGGAGTTGTCTTCTGAATAAGGGCCGCATGAGTAAGTCCTGGATTATAGAACGACGAAGGAGAGTTGTGGTGACGTTGACGGAATTCCGCCGGAAGAGGGGCCAGGGCCGGTCAACGTCACCGGAACTGGCCCCGAAGCTTTAGTTGCCGGAGCGGGCCCGCTCCACCAGCGTCCGGGAAGCGACGGCATTGCCCTGAATGGCTTTGTCGAGCTGGACGTTGTTCTTCATGAGCGTCAGACCCATGGCTTTGTCGAGGTCGACCAGCGCCTTATTGAAGGACACCAGCGATTGGAGTTCCGTTGTTTCGGCTTGTGCGAGGTTTCGCTGCTCTTCGAGAACAAAGCGCAGCGTTGAAGTGCCGAGGTTGAACTTCGTCTGTTCGGCCTCAACCTGCTCCTGGGCCAGCTCGCGTGCAACGCGAGCCGTATCGATGCTGGCTCGCGCCTGCTCGATCTGGGTCAACGCGTTACGTACTTCGAGCGCGATCTGTTGCCGAGTGACGTCCAGCCGGCTCTGTGTCAGCCGCCGTTCGTTGACTGCCCGATCGTAATCCGCGACGGCGGCTTTGTTGCTCAGTGGAATCGTCAGCGAGAAGCCAATGGAGTTTCCCAGGAAGCCGAAGCCGAACAATTGTCCGAATGCATCTGTCAGACCGCCGGGAATGACTTCGGTGACCTGGCCGCCGAAGGAGCTGTTACGAATCGTTCGCGTACCGCCTGTTCCGTTTTGGGTAAACGTCGCCGTGACATCGAGAATAGGCAGCTTCTGATTTTTCAGATAGGCAACATCAACATCCCGGTTCTCCAGTTCGATGGCTGCCTGTCGAAGTTCCGGCCGATTTTCCATTGCGATACGCACGCCCTCTTCAAGGGTGGGGATAGTGATGCTCGCGGGCCGGCGTGGAGCATCCTGCGCGGAGAGGCCGATCAGAAACAGACTGGGATCCGTCTCGCTCGAAACCAGCTTCTTGATCTGGTCTTCGTTCGTGACGACCGAGCCCTTGGACTGAATCAACTGCTGCTGGCGATTCGCGACCTCGGATTCCGACAGCTTAACTTCGATAGGCGCCAGGACTCCGATCTGGACTTTGGTCTGGTTTTCCGACAGGGTTTGCTGAGCGAGATCCAGGGATCGCAGCTTCACCTTCAAGTCTTCCCCGGCAAAAACGAGGTCCCAATACGTTTTCTGAGCGGTCACGATCAAGTTGGTGATTTGCGTCTCAAACTGAATAGCCGACAGCTTTTCGTTGTTCTGGCCAACGATGATTTGTCGCGTGTTGATGAGCTTTCCGCGATCGCGGAGAAGATGCTGTCCCACGGTATATCGAATTGTTCCCAGATACGAAGGGTTGAACGTGTTGACAACGCTGTTGTTCGACTGGCGATTCATCGTCGCGTCGATGGCAAGGCTCGTACCCCACGGAAGCTGTTGGGAGAAATTCACCGCGAACTGATGCCTCAGGTTGCTCAGGGCCGCGGCACCATTCAGCTGCGACGTACTAGCGGAGGTGTCGCGGCTAAGAGTTCCCGAGAAGCGAATCGACGGTTGAAGCGCGCGATAAAAAACGAGCGTCTGCAGCGCTGTGGACCGTGGAGTAAACCGGTTGCTCCGGATGTCCAGGTTGTTGTCCAGCATCATGTTGATCACATCCTGGACCGAGATGGGCACGGTTCCGGTCTGGAACACCTGTGCGACCACCGGGTTGGGAGGCGCCGCCTGGACAGTGCGGCGGCCGCTGGGATTGAAGTTCAGTAAAAAGTCCTCGGTCCAGCCGGATTGTGCCGACACGGGCGCTACCAGGCAAAGGATCAGAACTATCGACAGACTCGCTCTTTTGATGCTCATAGGAGACTCCAGGGAAAAAAGTGCAAACCATTGTACAAACCGGGGCACAACTCCGCTTCGTGCCCCGCGAGAAAATCCAGGAATTTTCGTCAGTCGCCCGCCGCCTCTGGGTCCGGATGCTGCCGACGCGCCCGGCTGAAGAGACGTGAGAAACGAAATTCGGCCAGATCATCAAAGTAGGAATAGACGACAGGGGTGATCAGAAGTGTCAGCAAGAGGCACAGCATCTGCCCCCCGATAATGGTTACTGCCATTGAAGCGCGGGAACCCGCGCCGGCTCCACGCCCCAGGGCAATCGGCAGCATGCCGGCGACGATCGAAATCGTCGTCATGAGAATTGGTCTCAAGCGCACGCGATTTGCCACCATCAGGGCTTCATGACGTTCCATTCCTTCGGCACGCAGCGTGTTCGTGTAATCGACCTGCAAAATCGAATTCTTTTTCACAATTCCGAAAAGCATTAGCATCCCGATGGCACTGTACACATTGAGCGTCATGCCGAACGCCAGCAGTGCGAGAAGACCCGCGGGCAAGCTCAACGGGAGCGCCGTCATGATCGTCAGGGGATGGATGAGACTGTTGAACTGTGATGCCAGTACCATGTAGATGAAGGCGACGGCCAGCAACATGGCGACGGTAAAATCCTGCGAAGCGGTGTCCAGTGTTCGGGCATTGCCCGTGAATACGATGCCATAACCTGGCTTCATGGAAAGTTCCGCAACTTTTTCGCGGACACGCGCGACACCTTCACCGAGCGGAACTCCGTCAAGGCTGGCGTAGACCGTGACCTGCCGCTGGCGGTTATACCGCTGGATGTTGGACGGGCCGTTGCCCATCGTCAGCTGTGCAATGTCGCTGACGCGCACTGCGGACGCTGCTGAAGGAATCAGCAGATTGCCAAGTTTCTCCGGCTGATCGCGGA
>DASTBJ010000404.1:0-17569 GCA_035712125.1 Terriglobia bacterium | reverse complement strand
ATCGCAGTTCCCAAGCGATTCCTATAGGTTAGCGGCCGTGGAATCACGGGCCTTCCTGCCCACCCGAAATTTATCCTTGTATTAGTGTCGTCACGACACTATAAAAGTGTCCTAACGACTCTAATTCACCCGGGAGGATCCCAATGCCAGTTTTCGGATACCACAAATCAAACCCAACCGAATACGTTCTGCACTTCGCCAACGGCCGGATCGCGCACGAGGGCGCCGGGCTCTCCTTCTTCTACTTCGCTCCCTCGTCCAGCATCGTCACCGTCCCCCTCGCCAGCACGAACGTCCCGTTCGTCGTCAACGAACCCACGGCCGACTTCCAGACGCTGACGGTCCAGGGTCAGATGACCTACCGCATCGCCGACCCGAAGAAAGCTGCCGCGATGCTGAATCTTACCGTCAACGCCTACGGCAAACGCAACACCGACGACGACCAGAAACTCCCCGAGCGCCTCGTATACGTCCTCCAGACGCTCCTTCGCGGCGAGATCCAGCGGCTTCCGCTCCGTGATGCCCTCTTCCAGGGCGACCAGCTCGCCACCAGCGCCATGAAGCAGCTTCAGTCCAGCGCGGAAGTCGTTCAACTCGGGGTCGAAATCCTCAGCCTCTCCATCCTCTCTCTCAAACCCACTCCGGAAATGTCGAAAGCCCTGGAAGCGGAAACGCGGGAGGGCCTCAACAAGAAGGCCGACGAAGCCGTCTACACCCGACGCAATGCCGCCATCGAGCAGGAGCGCATGATCAAAGAGAACGAACTGCAGACCGAGATGGTTGTGCAAACCCGTCAGCACGAGCTCCATCAACGCGAACTCGAAGGCGCGATTACCCTCGAACGCCAGCGTGCCGCGCTCACGGACCAGAGGTCGGAGAATGAACGCAAGGAAGCGGACACACGCGCGTACGCGTTGAAAGCCGTGCTCGAACCGATTCAGGGGACCGACTGGCGGGTCCTGATGATGATTCAGTCGCAGGGCGGCGGTGATCCCGCAAACACGATTGCGCTGGCCTTCCAGGAACTGGCCGCGAACGCTCAGAAGATCGGCGAGCTGAATGTGTCTCCAGATTTGCTCCGGTCGCTCGTGGGCAGCTCGACAAAGCGAGCGTGACGCGCCATGTTCGAAAAAGTTGTTCTGGTCACGCGCAAAACGCGCCTGGAGGAGTTGATCGAGCGTTTCAACACTCGAGCCCAGGCCAGGTTTTACATCGAGCATGCCGGCGGGGACTTCAACACCTATGCCGAGGAGCATGAAGCCTATCAGCTCTCGCTCGAGAACGTCCGCCGGTCGATTGAAGTGGGCTTGAAGATTCAGGTGATCGAGCGCGCCTTTCTTCCCACGTATCTGTTCGCGCCGACCGATGTGATTGTCACCCTGGGGCAGGACGGCCTGGTCGCAAACACAGCAAAGTACGTCAAAGGCCAGCCTATTCTCGCCGTCAATCCGGATCCCGCGCGCTTTGACGGCATCCTGCTTCCGCTCCTGCCGTCTGATCTTCAGGCGACGCTCCAGCAGACCATCGCAAACAAAGTGAACCTCCGTCACGTGACAATGGCTGAAGCCAAGCTGCGTGACGGTCAGCGACTGCTCGCCTTTAACGATCTTTTCATCGGGGTGCGGAGCCACATTTCAGCGCGGTATAGGCTGACCTGGAACGGAAAGACAGAAGCGCATTCTTCCTGCGGGATCATCGTTTCTACCGGCGCCGGAAGTTCAGGATGGCTGTCGTCAATTTTCAACGAGGCCATCGGGATCGTTTCATTTCTTAACGGCAAGCCGGTGAAGCCCGTCCAGATGAAGTGGGAAGAGGAAGCGCTGCTGTTCGTGGTCCGTGAACCGTTTATCAGCAAGCAGTCCTCGGCCGAAATCGTTGCGGGCCGGCTCAAGCGCGGCGCGCCGCTGTCGATCGAATCGCAGATGCCGACGGCCGGCGTGATTTTCTCAGACGGCGTGGAAAGCGACAGCCTGGATTTCAATTCCGGAGCGATCGCCACGATCGGCATCGCACCCGAGCGCGCAAATCTTGTAATGGGCGGTGAGAGCCGGTGACGAACATACCCCGTCCGTTGAGTGTGACTGTGGATATCGTGATATTTACGATCCGGGATCGCCGCTTGCAGGTGTTGCTGATCCGCCGGCTCGCAAAACCCTTCGCGAATAAATTCGCGCTGCCGGGTGGCTTCGTGCTGGAGAAGGAGTCCGTCGAAGCGGCTGCCGTCCGCGAACTTCGCGAGGAGACCGGAATCGACAAGGTGTACCTCGAGCAGCTCTACACGTTCGGCGAGCCGAATCGCGATCCACGCGGGCGGGTGATTACGGTCGCGTATTACGCGCTGGTGCCGCATACCCAGTCGCTCCATGCCGGCACAGACGCCGCCGATGCGGCCTGGTTCCCCGTCGCTGAACTTCCGCCGCTCGCGTTCGACCACCGGAAGATCATCGACTACGCGCATATGCGCATCCGCAACAAACTGAACTATACGAACGTGGGATTTGAGCTGTTGGCCCGGAAATTCACGCTGACGGAGTTGCAGCTTGTACACGAAGCGATCCTGGGTGAGACCCTCGACAAAAGAAACTTCCGCCGGAGGATTATCCAGCAAGGGATCGTCAAGCCGTTGGAGGAGTGGGTGCAGACGGGACGGAAGCCGGCGCAGTTGTATCGATTCAGTAGCATGTAGGGTCCGACAACCAAGAAAGCAGGCAACGCTGAAAATAGAGAAAGTATGCGAGCATCGACAAGATCCCTGAGCATCCTGTTCGGCAGCCTCATTGGACTACCGGTCGCCGAAAAAGGAATGGGATCACTGCTCAACCCTTTGGGGATTTTCTGAAGGGGTCCGATCCGGCTCAGCGGGGGACTTGAGTTCCTTGCGGCATTCCCTGAATATGTCGACATGACTTGGACGTTACGCGGCATAGTGGTCGTTCTTGTTGGGTTCGTCGCAGGGCTCAGCGCGGCCGCCAGGCAGACCGAGCTCACTGCCTCGGATATTCCCGCGCTCATCGTCCAACTCGCGAGCCCAGAGTCGGAGTGGGGAGCGGCAGCCCGCCTGCAAAAGCTGGGCACTCCTGCGGCCGCCGCGTTAGTCGGAAATCTGCGCCGGGACGGATTTCGCGATCGCGATCATGGCAATCACTCGGCGACGATGCGCGCCCTGGAGAAGATCGGCACTCCCGCGGTTGTAGAAATCGAACGAACGTTATCTCCGGCACTGTTAGCGAGCACAACCGCTGATGACGTTCGTTTCGTCGAAACGGTGACTCTTTCGTTGATCACCATCGGCAACGACAGGTCGGCGCCCGTTCTTGTCCGAGTCGGTCTTTCCGCAAGCGAGTCACGCACCCGCGAGTTCGCCTTCACGGGCCTCACGTCGCCCTTCTTCGACCGCGCACCGACACGACCTGACCGGCCCTGGGAAGCGTGTCTGCTGGCTGAAGTCGCTTTTGGGTGCCCGTTCGATCTCGAAGCTCCGAGAGTCGCGGCAGCAATACGGCCCTTATTGGGAAGCGTTGCAAGCGGGCTGGCTCAGGAGTCCAACCCCCGGGTGAAAGTGCTTGCCGCGCGCCTGCTGGCGCTCTGGGGCGAAGGGCCGCTGAAGACTACTGGAGAAAGGGAACTGCTGGCTCTCGCAGCGCTTTCGGATGGGTCCTATCCGCAGGAGTTGGCTATACAAGCACTCGGGGTTCTTGGCGTGGGTGAAGCACGCGATGTCCTTAAGAGAACGACGGCCATCGCATATCCTTCCGTCAAGCGCGCTGCAGCAGAGGCTCTGGCCAGACTCCAGGATGATGGCTATGTATCGATCGCAACGGACCTGATGAAGCTGCCAACCGCGAACCTGCGGACGTATGACCCCGATGTCTATACGCGCAGGTGGGCGATTCTGTTCGCGGGCCGAAGCCGCAACCTCGCCTTCGTTCCCACATTGATCGACCTGCTCGGTAACGCCGACTGGAACGGCAACACGACATCCACGACCAGCGGAGGTCGAACCACGGAGATTCGGCATACCTTGGGGGAAGACGCGCACGCCGCACTCCGTACTCTTACGTTTCAGGATTTCGCCTCGAACCCGCATCTTTGGCGTGAATGGTGGTCGGCGAATCAGAACAACGATTGGCGGTCCGTGCTTACGCGGCGCGTCCAAACCTTAATGCCTCAGCTGCCGACGGCTGAGCCCTGGGTCATGAATGAGTGGATGAGCGGATTTGCGGAAGCCGACGATCCTGCTGTTCTCCCTTTTGTGACCGCGTATTTCCGGCATCCTCGGTTCAACATCGGCCAGGTTGGTCCTAACTCGTTTCGAGGTGGAGGAGGAATCCCGCCTGCTTTGACTCTCCTGCTAAATCTTGCAAGCCAGGGCTCTCCGGAGGCGAGACAGCTACTCTTCGAGTGCAGTGACAAGAATGACTATCCGCTTGCTATCGATTGTCCGCGACTCGTCGCCGCATTCGATCGCCAGAGGGGCGTCGATCGGCTCAATTCGCTTCTTACTCAGCCTTACTCGCTGCACGTAGCGAGAACATTAGTCGAACTCGGAGACTCACGAGGCATACCCGTGCTGATTGAATTGCTGGAATCGCCCGAGAATGCCGCTCGCAGCCTCTCGTACCAGGCGTTGCGCCGCTACACGCAGCAAGACATCGCGTACAACGCGGACGCTTCCCCCGATTCGCGAAGAGCCGCTGCCGACCAGTGGCGGCAATGGTGGCGGAATTCGGGAAGCGGCTTCGTGCTGAAGACCAAGGCTGCGCGTATTGATATCGACTGTTGCAGACTATAGCTGACTCAGACCGCATCGGACAACGACGTAAAGTCGAATTGCTTGATCCTGATCGCTCCAATCGCTCATACGAAGTTTCAAGCGAGTCACGATCGCCAGAGAGCGGCGCCGCGGCACAGTGATTCGATCTTCGCCCAGGCGATCTGTGGGTGGCAGCGCCCGCCGAACCCGCAGTCCGCGCCGGCCATCATGTTCTCAGGCCCAACGAGCTTCGCGTAGCGCCCAATGCGCTGCGCGACGAGCTCGGGATGCTCGACGACGTCGGTCGAATGCGTGACACAGCCGGGCACGATGACCTTACCCTCTGGCAGGCGCACGTTTTCCCAGACTGCATATTCGTGCTCGTGGCGCGCATTCGCTGCCTCGAACAGGTACGTTTTCGCTTTCACTCGCAGCATGAGGTCGACGGCGTCCTTCATCGGCAGGTCGAATGCATGCGGACCGTGCCAGCTGCCCCAGCACAGGTGATAGCGAATGCGCTCCTCGGGCAAATTCGCGAGCGCGTGGTTCAGGGCTTCGATGCGCAGCATGCAGTACTTCTTATAGCGTTCGAGGCCCATCGGGATGCCGATTCGGTCCCATAGCGCCAGCAGCCAGGCATCGTCGACTTGCACCATGAAACCTGCGCGCACGATCGCCTCGTACTCCGTGCGCAATGCATCCGCAAGAGCGAACACGAACGCCTCCTCGCTCTCGTAGTACTCGTTGCCGCGATAGGGCTCGAGGCTCGCGGGCGCGGTCGTCGTGATGAAGCAGTCCGTCGTGTCGCCATGCACTGCGTCGCGGAACACATCGATCTCCCGCTGCAACGCGTCCTGTGCGCGGTAGCGGATCGGTCCAGTGCAGACCCAATGCGGGCGCGCGGCCTTCATACGCCCGTCCTCGGCGTAGAAGAGCGTCTGCTTCTCTGTTGCGTAATGATAGAAGTCCGCAAATTGCTCGCGGTCGGCGCCTTGCAGGATCAGCGGCTTGCGAGAAGAGAGCGGCCGCTGTTCGAAGCCCGCGAAGCGATCATCGAGATACGCGAGCCAGTCCCCGCCCTTTGTGAGTTCGCCTTCGTTGATGACGTCGAGCCCGAGCGCGCGCTGTTTGTCGACCACCCATCCGACAGCCACGCGCAACTCGCCGCCGCTCGCGGAGCCGTCGGCCTTGAAGCCCTGCGGCTCGGGCAGGCTGCCGACGTGCGTTGTTTTGATCTTCACATGGACGGATTTACCAGACGGAGTACAGCCCACGCAACAGCATGTCTATTAATTTGCGTGTAATGCCTGGACCGGGCTGACACGGGCGGCACGACGTGCGGGTAGCCAACAGGCCACGACGGCTACGATGACGAGCAGAAACGTCATTCCGGCAAGCACGACCGGATCGCGCGGGCTGACCCCGTACAGCAGCGATTCCATGAGACGTCCTGTACCGAGCGTGACTGCGAGACCGGCTCCGATACCGGCCAACATCACGAGCCCGCTCTGTCCGACGATCATGGCCGTGACGCTGCGTGGAGCTGCCCCCAACGCAAGGCGCACTCCGATCTCGCTCGTCCTCTGACTCACGATATACGACACTACTGCATAGATCCCGACAAGACCCAGGAGAAGAGCCACCGCGGCAGCTATCGTCAGCAGAACCATGTTGAAGGTCAACCCCGCAGAAGTCCGGGCAAGCCTCTCTTCGAGCGTGCTTACCTGTGCGAGAGCCAAATTCGAATTGACTGCATTGAAGGCCCGCCGTATCGATGAAAGCAAACCCTCCGAAATTGCAGATGTGCGGACTACGTAATTCAGCGTCGCGATTCTGGGGCCAATGTACTCCCATGTCGGTGCGTCAAACCTTCCGGTCATGGACAACGGCATATATAAATGAGGTACGACACTTGTTTCGCGGAGCGTTCTGGTGGGCGTATTTCGAACGATGCCCACGATGGTTAACCACGTGTATTTCGGCGATTCCCCTTCCTTAGCCGCTGGAAGAGTCCAGGAAACGCGCTGGCCGATGGGATCGCCGTTCGGAAAGACCAGGTCGACAAATCTTTGGTTGACGACGGCTACAGGCTCACTCCGTTCGACATCGCTCCGCTCGATAGCTCGACCGCGGATCAACGGAATGCCCATCGCCTGAAAATATCCGCCCTCGACGGCCCGGAAGGATGTATTCCCAAGATTGGTTTCTACAACAGCGCCTTCCCGACCCTCGACCATGATGCCATTCGAAAAACACGGACCGTCGAATGGAAGACATGTCGTCGAAGAGACGTGCGAGACGCCGGGCACGGTGGCGATGCTGTCAAGGATCCTCCGATGCGCAGCGAGAGCCGCTTCTTTAGTTGGGTAATCTCGAGGGGGCAGGCCGACCGCAAACGTCAAGGTGGAAGCGGGGTTGAAACCCGGATCGATGGCGCGGAGCTTTTGGAAGCTCTTAACCATGAGACCGGAGGAGACGAGGAGCACAAGCGCCAGTGCGACCTGTGCGCCCATCAGCACGTGCCGCGCGTAATGCTGGCCGCGTGTTGCCGTCATTCGCCGCCCTGTATCGTGAAATTCTGTGAACAATCCTCCGCGCAACAGAGGCATTGAGCCGAAGCTGCACGCCGCGAGACCGCTCAACAAAAAGGTGAACGCAGCCACAACACCGTCCAGCCGTACTTCTTCAAGCCGCGGTAGTGTTGCCGGACTTGCACTGACGAGCAATCGGACAGCGCTCCAGGCGAGAATGAGTCCGAGCAGGCCGCCAGAGAGGGATAGCAACGCGCTTTCGGCAAACAGCAAGCGCGCAATGGCTCCGGCACCCGCCCCCAACGCGTGGCGCACCGTCATTTCCTGGCGACGGGTTTCCGCGCGGACCAGAAAGAGGTTGGCTACATTCAGACAGGCAACCAGCAGCACGATGCCAACAGCTGCCAGCAGTATCCATAGCGCGCCGGCGACGCCACCGATAATCGTCTCCTTCAAGATTCTCGCTGTCGACAACACCCCAAATTCCGGACCTGTTGCTCGAGCCAGAGGATCGTTCGGAAACGCTTGAGGCACGTCTCGGAGGAGAGTGTTTAACTCCGCACGAGCCTGGTCTACAGTCACGCCCTCGCGAAGGCGTGCAACACCACGATAGACCCACAATCCCAGCCCCGTCGCGCGAGTAACTGAAGCGGGAAGCCACATGTCGATGCCCGGGTCAGGAAATGCATAATCCGGCGGCATGATGCCGATAACTTCGGTAGCCATGCCATTCAGTGTCACTGTATTGCCAATCAGGCCAGAGTCGCCGCCATAGCGGCGCAGCCACAGTCCATGTGAGAGAACTGCCACTTGTGGAGAGCCGGGTTCGCTCTCCTCGGGAGTGAACCATCGCCCCAGCGCGGGCGGCACACGCAGCACCTGTGCCAACGTCGGAGTTGTGCGGGTGATACGGATTTGCTCCGGCTCTCCTCTGCCACTGACAGTGGCGCTGCCGATTGCAAAAATGGCGATGCTATCCAGCGTGCGCGCGCGATCCTGATAATAGAAGTACAAGCCAGTTTTTATCCCCATGCCTGCTGGAACGTTGATCCGAGTCGCGCCATGATCGAGATCGATCAAGCGGTCCGAATCCGGATAAGGGAGAGGGTTGAGCACAACCCTGTGGACCATGGTAAAAATCGCGGCGTTGGCGCCGATGGCAAGTGCGAGCGTCAGGACCGCAGCTATCGTGAATCCGGGCGTCCTGCAAAGGCGGCGAGCTGCATGGATGAGATCGCGCCAGGCGTTTTCAACGGCACTCCAACGCCATACATCTCGAGCTTCCTCCTTGACGCGAGCGCGATTACCGAGGCGGATCTCATTGCCGCTCGCCGCAGCCATTTCCTCATGGAATGCAAGCTCCGCTTCAAGATCCTGTTCGAGATGCCGCCGGCGAATCAGCTTCCGGATTAGACGACGCATGAGATGCCCCCTATCGCGCAAGAACGCGGTTGACGGCCCCCGACAATCGCGCCCACGTTTCCTGCTGTGTTGCGATCGTCTTTCGGCCTTTCACTGTGATCCTGTAGTACCTGGCCTTACGGTTGTTTTCCGACAAGCCCCACTTTGCAGAGATCGCTCCATTGATTTCCAGTCGGTGAAGCGCCGGATAGAGCGAACCTTCTTCTACCTTTAGAACTTCGTCGGACAATAAGTGGATAGTCTGGGCAATCGCGTAACCGTGCATCGGGCCCCGCTGAAGAGCGTGCAGAATCAGAAGTTCCAGTGTTCCCTGTAAGAGCGCCGGTGAAGCCGTTTGATCCACGTGATTGGACTCCCTGTGACAATCTATGGGAATGATCCTAGAAGACGCTCCCATAGATTGTCAATGGGAAAGCCCGAATTTGTCGCCTCAGAGCTTATGCGCGCTCCGGACTGGTCCCGGCTCGCCGCCGATACGCCGCGTCCGTGGTTCGCTTTTTGCGTCAATGCCTGGAGCGCGATCGATCAAAGCGGATGTGGGATATCGGCGGCGCGATCTTCGCGTTGGATGAAGCGCTTCACGAGGAGCCCTCGGTTGCGGGGGCGCTCCAACACGCGGCAGATCCTCAGCCGCAGGTTGGTGCGCCGTGAGTCCCGACGGCCATCGATTCCTGATTTCTCAGCCCGCCGATACGGTGCCGAACCTCGGAACTGCACCCACCCGCGGCATGCTCGCCGACGGCCTTATCCTCGCCGTGGATACACGCGGTGCTCCCGGGCAGGTGGTCGGAACAGCTGAAACAGAACTGATCGGGAGTTACGCGGTGGGAAGAATTTCGAAAGCCTTTCGTCCCCGTATTCGGTAAACCCGGAAATCGCGGTCGACGGTAAACACCAGATTGGTGTTCAGTTCTTCGGCGAGCGCGACAAGCGTTGCATCTGCGAAGTCCATCGGCAGGTCGTGATACTTCTCCATCAAAGTACGGCAACGTTGTAAGGTGACTTCAGTCGAGGGCACCAGAAAGATGCCGCCCTGCAGTATGAAATCAATGCAGCTTGATGCGCCTCGCGGGATGTCCGACAGTAAGTAGATCGATTCAGTCAGGACGGCCTCGGTCGTGACCACTGCTCCCCGCCACATCGCATAGAAATCGACGCAAGCATGGTGGACACTCTGGCTTCGGTCCAATAAGGCAACCAGGGCGCCGGTATCGAGCAGTAGTTCACCGGCCACTGCGAATCCTGGACAGGAGATGTTTCCGATGATGGACGGCAAGGTCCGGGATTCCGCTCTGAAGCGAGCCGATCAGCTCACGAACTCTTTCGACAGGCGGCGCTTCATCGCTTGCAGGGATCTGGAGGAATTCGACGACAGCCATCCGAACAAGCTCGGATGGCTTGCGGCGCATTTTTGCGGCCTTCTCCTGAAGAGCCTTGCGGAGTTCTCGAGGCAAGCGAATTGTCAGCTGGTCTTCCATGTCCATCGGAGTGCATTGTATTGCATTGCAGTGCAAGCCGCAATCCTAAGGTTAAGCAGAGGCTTCTGCACCACCAATGGAAGGGAGGCGCTTTGCAGCGTGTAGGCGCCCACAAGTTCACCCGCAACGGTTATTCCGCCATTGATTCGAACCATCATCGGCCTTCCCACGCGATCCATCGGGATGTTCTCGAGTTCGACACGACATCGGATTCCTATTACAACGGTTGGCTCTCAGGGTGGGCGACAGGGACTCGCTGAAGCTCAACGATGCCCCGGGGATTTCAACGGTATCATCGCCGGCGCTTCGGCCATCGATCAGATGCGCATGCGCGGCGCGCGCATTGCGCTCAAGCTTCTCGTAAACAAGAACCAGGAGGGTGTGATTCCCAGAAGCAAGTACGGCATGATCAACACCGCGGTTCTGAATGCGTGCGATGCACGGGATGGCGTGAAAGACGGATTGCCAGACCAAAGGTCAGGTCGAATCTGCAAAACAGATGCCCGTATCCGCACGTCGCAAAGTACAATGGGGCCGGTGATACGAATGATGGCGCGAACTTCACATGCAAGTGAGATCTGGTTCAAACATCTCCAGTCGTAGCAAAGCGGCTTTGGTGCCCGCGATACTTAGTCTTGCTCTGGCGGGAATCCCGGCGGGAAACGCAATGCAGCAAGCTGCGCGGGCAAGGCTCGAGAATGCAGTCAGGGGATCGCATGAACTGCTGGAAAGATCTGCACCGCTGGAGCAGCGTGTCTTCAAGATCCTGACGCCAATTTTTCCGGAAGACGCATCTGCACTAGCGCGCAATCGGTTCCCTCGCCTGTCTGACGCAAACGTCTACGCGAAACTTCGCCCCTGGGCTCTGCCCTCAACCCGGGAAGGTTTCGGCTTGAATCAGTTGGTTGCTGTCGCACCAGACTGGCCGCGGATCGGGGATGCCGGGGAATTGCGAGTCCTTCTGAAGGACAGCGACAGCCAGATTCGCAGTCTGGCGATTGAAGCCCTCAGCGCGCTTCGGCTACCCGAAGACGTTGCTCTCATCAATGCGCTGGTCACGGACCGGTCTCCAGGACCACCCGCTCTCGCGCCCGTGTTTACGTACTCCGCGACATTCATTTCCAGCACGCAAAGAGAGGACGATGTTTTCCCGTTCCGCGTGTGGTCGGAACGCACTGTCGGCGATTATGCGTGGAGCGCGGTGCGGATCATAACGGGACATCGATTTGACGGCAAGGATCCTGCCGGCGAGACGTTCGAGGAGTGGTGGAAGAAGAACAATAACGGCCGTGATTCACTTTGGTATTGGCAGGGGCGCCTCCTGAGCGAATACAGAGCATCTGTCGATCAAAAACCCGGTGAACCCTGGGACGAGTACCAGGCGCGAATCAATGCGCACCACGCCGCGTTGCACCAGGAGACCCTGAAGGATTTGATGTCGTTGTCTCCCGACGCGCAGGCCAAGATATTTTTGGGAACCGAGATGCCTGGCTACCCCGAGGTCTCGCCCATCGGGCCTGTTAATGAGCTTTTCCCTTTGGGGCTTCGCCTGACGATTGGGCGTGATCGAATCCTCGAACTGCTGGACGGGCAGAACGTTTGGACGGAGGTTCAGGATGTGCGGGAACTAAACATGTTCGTGTTGGGGCGGCTGGCACGACTTGCACCAGAAATCCTTCCGATGCAGGATTGGCCGGCTGTCCGTCGGGCGCTCGAAGCGCGTGCGTCTGGAAGACGCTGGATGCCGGTTCTCTATTCCCGGTTGCTGCCTGCTGTCGGCCCGGGCAACACCGATGACCCCGCAACCCGAGAAGGCTATTTGCGCGCCGCGATGGCGAAGGCAGCCGAAGGATACGCGCGAGAACAGATCGCTGCGGAAATGGTTCGAAGCAACCTGGACGGCCAGTGGTCTGCCCTGTCTGCCGTTTTCTATTCCGAGTCCCGACGCGGCTCCTCCTCCGATGCGCGGATTGGCATCCTTAAAGCTCTCGGCGAGGCCCCGCACACAAGGAACAAGCTGGCCACGTTAGTGGGGTTGATTAATGATCCCCAGAATGAAACGATCCTGACGCAAGTGAACCGCGAGATGGGTATGGACGGCTACCGGCTACAGGCCCGGGTCTCTCTAAATGCCATCGCAGGAACCGAATACATTTCGCACAACATCCTTCAGGATCTCGGACCCCCTGCGAAGTCCGCTACCGCCCTGGCCGAACTGCGACGTCTGGCCAGTGCCTTGCTGGAGAGGCCTGGTGGACGCTAGATCCTTCCAGGGATCCTCGGCAGCCTAACGTGCGTAGACGCGCATCTCCTTGCCGTCAGGAAGTACGACCTTCTCGAGTCTGATGATCTTCTGACCGTCTCCGAACTGATAGCCGGTGCCGGTGATCACGTCGCCCGGCTTGATTGTCTTTGGAGTCCATCCATTTGCCTCCATCCGGTTGAGGGCCGGCCCGCCAACCATCCACTTCTCGGCTTTCGCCTCATTGGTCTGAACTTCGAGGGTAAACATCGGGTGCGGGTTTTCCCACATGATTTCGGTCACGGTCCCTTTCACCGTGACGAGTTTCGACATATCCACCGGCCATGAGTGGTGCGCGGACATCGGGACTGCAGTTGCGAGTAGCGCAATGGCGATTGCTGACACAAATAAGGTGTCTTTCACGGCTTGCCTCCTTAGGGGATTTTAGAGCAGAAGCTCTAATGCCCTGAAATTCGCTCTCCGACTTATGGAGATCGGTCGCGCGGTGAGAAGGACCAACGCGATCGCAATCTGGCGACAACAAGACAGTTCCGCAGCCGCGCTTGCACCCGCCCACCCAGCGCGCACTCCGTTTCAGCGTGTCGTTGGCATTCCGACGCCGTGCCTGGAACAAAGGAGCCAGTCCGAAGAGAATTCCGGTTGGCAGCGAAATCAATGCAGTGAAAGCCAGTACTCGCAGGTCAATCGAGAGCGCGAAGATGCGTGGCAGGTCGGCAGACAAGTAACGGCCCAGGATTCGAATTGCCGCGGTCGCCAGAGACAGCCCCGTTGCGCCGCCCAATAAGGGGCGCCGAACCTCTGCACGAGCAGAGGTCATGCCGCGGCGGCCGCTCACGATCCTATCGCTGCTGCGCAGACGCGATGCGTGCGAACTCGGACCTTGCGTCCTTCAGCACAGGAAGATTGGGATCGGCGTCCTTCCAGATGGCGAGAAGGCGCTGATAATGCATGCGGGCATCGGAAATATTTCCGGAAACCGTCAAGGCTCGTGCGAGGCCCAACTGGGCGAGAGCACCTATGGGACTGTTCCCGATAATGCCGCGGTGTTCGAGAAGCTTTTGAAACTCGGTCACCGCGGCCTGTCCTTGTCTCGCGCTCAGGTGTGCTTTACCGCGGACGTAAACGGGAATCATGGCGGACTCGGAGGACAACTCATACGGCTCCGCGTCACGCAACAACTCAATCGCATTACTCGGATTCTTCAACGCGATTTCGATCTCGGCACGAATGGCTGGAAGCCAGTAGTTCTGAATCAGCGGCGCAGATGGATATCCCTGATCCAGCTGCTCTGCAATCTCGCGAGCGCGGCTCGAATCGGTTTGCGCCAAAGCCAATGCAGAGAGCACCTGCACATCCGGCCCGGGGTTCCCCGCCAAAGCCCTTTGTGCGCGTTCGCCGGCGAGTGCCGGGTTTCCAAACTCGGCTTCCAGCAGCGCTTCGGATGCCAGCAACCACGCTGCGCGCTCCCTGAAGCCGGTGCGGAGCGCGACATCGACTGCAATCTTAAAAAGCTGTCGAGCCTTTGCGAGACGGCCGAAGTAGGCTTCGGTATCGTAGTGGCCGAGCTGCGCCAGCAGACCGGACTCGCCATTGGCCCAGTCCAGCTCTTCCTGTAGCAGTTGATGATCGTCCAGCAGAAAACCGACCTGGTACATCCGTTGACGGAAGGGCAAACGCTGCGGACTGCGGTGAATAGCTTCCTGAAGAATCGATTTGGCTTCTGTGAGTCGGCCCAGAGAGGTATAAACCCGAGCAACGTCCGTGACATCGATCGGGTTGTCACCGCCCATGACGCGCGCTTGTTCAATCTCGGCCGCCGCTTTTTCGTGTTTACCAAGCAGTGCGTAAGCAGCCGCGAGCCGGTTACGCGCCGTGCGCTCGCGCGGGTAGATCCGACTCCATACATGAGCGACCTCCAGCGCCTTTTCGATGTCTCGGGTCACACGGAAGTGATATTGGACAGCAATGAAAAACTTTTCCCATTCCGTGACGCGATCCTGAAGTGCGTAAGCTTTCATGGAGTGTTCAGAGGCCAGACTCGCTTCTCTCCACACCCCATACACAAGTCCAAGCGCGGCGTGTGCGTAACCGAAATCAGGGTCGATCTCCACGGCGCGTTTGAAAAATGGTATTGCCGATGGGCTTCCTTCCCGCAACACCATCCGTTCGGCATTCGCGTACGCCTGAAACGCCTCAAGCGAAGGTGTGCTTAATGCCTCGTGAGTGGGCTTGCTGTATTTTTCGATCGAGGGCAGCGACTCGCCCAGCTTCCGGCGGAGGCGGTTCGCAGCGTCATCGATGCCGCTGAGAACTTCCTCGCGTTGAGATGCGCGCGCCTGTTCCTGCGCGAGGCGCTCGCCGGTCTCACAGTCGATGGCGTCCACACCAATTACAAATTCGCTGCCGAGAGCAGCGATCGAGCCTGCGACGACGGCCTTGTTGCCCGTTCGCCGGCAAACGGATCGAGCGAGATCTGGCGTTAGCGGCTCATGGGGATTCCTCATCATGAGGCGAAGAGTATCCGAGACCTGTTGATCGGAAAGGATCTTGAGGAAGGGTGATTGCTCCAGGCTGATCGACAGAGCGCGCTTCAACGTCTCGTCGAAAACCGATTCGTCGGTTCGATTATCGAAATCGGCCAGAACAACGGTATCGAGTTCGGCAGAACGGGAACGACCTACATCAAGCGATGTAACAATCGCCGCAATTACCAAGACGGCGGCACCAATCAGGAAACCGAATCGCGAAAGTGATTTCGATCGCGGCTTCAATGGCGGCGCGACGCCTTCAGCCTGCGGCGGAGGCGCATGGCGTTCCACGCCGACCACGTCGACGGGAGCGATAAACCGATAACCGCGTTTCGGCAGCGTTTCGATGTACTGCGGGTTTTCGGCGGATTCCCCAAGCGCCTCGCGCAATCGGTTGACCGCTTTGTTCAGGCCGCGTTCGAAGTCGACAAATGTGTCGTCGCCCCAAAGCTCCCTGCGGATTTCGTCGCGGGTTACGACTTCACCCGGCCGAAGCAGCAAGAGCGTGAGGATTCGAAACGGCTGTTCCTGAAGCCTGACCTTTACATCATGTTTGCGAAGCTCGCCCGAGTGCAGGTTCGCCTCAAACGCGCCAAAGCGCAACACGTGCTTCAACTTCTCAATATCCGCCATTGCGGTTCCCTGTTGCGGAGCAATATAGCACCTTTCGTTTCTGCCGCTTACCGTGGGACACACTCGCCACATCAAAGTCACTTGCCGGCTATTGAGTGTCAGGGCCGGAATCGCAACGATGCGCGAGGAGGTGTCGTGATGAAGATCAGCGCATATAAATATGTCGGGCTGCTCGTCTTCGGATTGACGGGAATCGCCATCACCACTCTGCCCATTCAGACACGGCAGTTGACGACGAAGGTCATCCCGAAGACCTGGGATGATGCCGAGATCGCCCGGCACGAGATCCCTCTTGCGGATCCGGCCGGTTCACCCAAACATGTATCTGCGGATTACTACTACAGAATCCCCGTACGTCCGATCTACAAAAGCTATCCCGTTTACGCGCCCGGCTACGAGCCCGCGGGATACATGGACTGGCTGGAACAGCAGGAACCCGTCATCCTCTGGGACGACAAGGGCCATGCACCGCAGCTGGAAACGGATGCCGATTGGGTTCGTGCGGGCGAATTCGTCTTCGATGCTCCTATTGTCTTCGATGACCTTGTACGTCTAGACAATGTCAGGAACCCTGCCTGGTATCAGGAACTCGCCGTGCCGATACCGAAAGACGGCACTGTCCCTGAGTTTCAATATGTACTGCGAACGAAGGGTAAGGTCGAACTCGGCCGCAATGCCTGTGCATTTTGCCACACGCGGGTCATGCCGGATGGAAGCATCCTAAAGGGTGCGCAAAGCAACTTCCCCGTGAACCGAGGCGCGGCATGGGGCTTTCGAAGGAACGCGGCGCAAGCATCGGACAAAGACGCGTATCTCGCCCAACTCCGCGGATTCGTGAAGAGACTCCATGCGGCGCCGTCGATGAAACCCGATCCGGAAGCTCGGATCGACACGATGTCCGTCGAGGAGATTGCATCGGTCTTTGAAGCCTCTCCGCCGGGAATGGGTTTGCGGCAGCGGAGCAATTCGTTTCAACCAATCCAGGTGCCGGATTTGATTGGTTTGAAGGATCGCCGGTACTTCGACCGCACCGGCCTCGAGCTGCATCGCGGCATCGGGGACCTCATGCGCTATGCCGCGATGAATCAAGGCATGGATTATCTGGGGAATTTTGCCGGTTTTATTCCCGCGGACGTTCCGCGCTTTACGCAATTGCCGGCGCCGGAAACGCAGAGCCGTTACAGCGACGAGCAACTTTATGCGCTCGCGCTGTGGATCTATTCGCTAAAACCTCCGGCGAATCCCAACAAGTTCGATGCAGTCGCCGCGCGCGGTCAACGTGTCTTTGAGCGCGAGCGCTGCGGCAGCTGCCATACGCCACCGCTGTATACGAACAACAAGATCACGCCGGCGGACGGTTTTGAAGTCCCGCAGGAGCATCTGAAACTCTATGACGTCTTGCCGATACGCGTGCATACCGATCCGACGCTCACGATGAAGACGCGTCGCGGTACCGGTTATTACAAAGTGCCGTCGCTCAAGGGACTCTGGTACCGAAACATGTTTCCCCATGACGGATCGTGCGCGACCCTCGAAGATTGGTTCGATCCGAAGCGGCTCAAGGATGACTATGTGCCGACGGGGTTCAAGGGTTACGGCATCCAGAGACGGGCGGTGCCGGGTCATGAGTTCGGGTTGAAGCTTTCATCAGACGACAAAAAAGCACTCATCGCCTTCTTGAGGACACTTTGATGAATAAGTTCTCGGACCGGATTAATCATTCACGGCGCCGGATGTTGGGGCTGTGTGGCGCGATGCTGACGGCGCCCCTGCACAGTTTGCGTGCGGAGCCGATGCTGGGCGTTATTCTTCCTCGCACAGGTGCGGTTCCGGCGGAAGCTCTCACAATGTATCCGACAGGCGTTACGTTCTTGACTGAAGGTTTCTCGACAGAAGACGACGGACCACTCACTGGAACACTCGCGACGTATGAAAAATTCAAGGGTCGGATGGTCCCTGCT
>DASTBJ010000403.1:0-5333 GCA_035712125.1 Terriglobia bacterium | reverse complement strand
CCGCCGCCAACTTGAACTCGCGGCTGAACTGTCTCGCGCCGCCTTTCGTTCTTTTCATAGACACCCCTTTTAAACGAAAGCCGACTAATTTTCCTGTCTCATTTCAGGGGTGCACTCCACCTGCATTTCAAATCCCGAAATCGCAAATCTTAGAATTGGACTGTCTACGCGACGAGTGCGAGTCCAATCTGAGATTTGCGATTTCGGGATTTGAAATGCAGGATTCGTCCAATTTCAAAATCTCTTCACGAGATCCTGTGCCCGAATCTGTCAGGCTTACTCGCGGTTGCCGCGATTCTCCCAGTTCCACTGGGCACTATCGTGCGCCCAGTCGTCGCGTCGGAAGCCGCGCCACTTCCAGGGACCCGTAATCGCGAACGTCACGCCTGGCGTCTGGATATTCACAAACAACCATTCGCCATCGGGACTGAAGCAGGCGCCCGCCCATTCGTTCTGCACCTGGTTGCCGGTGAAGGTCCTGCCGGAAAGAGCGCGCGTGTACGGTCCCAGTCCACTCGCGGTAAAGTTCATATTGTTGCGAGCGAACTCACTGATCTGGCCGTCGTTCAGGGTCAACAAGCGCTCGCCGGGGTTTGTGGTGCTACCCGAGTTGTCTTCGCACAGCATCAGGTTGCCGTCGGGCATGACGGTGAGATTGTCAGGGTTCTCCAGGATCGCGGCGCCGGGCGAGGCATAGAGCATCCTCAGGGTTTGGCGACGAATGTCATGTTCAAAGATCTGGCCTTCGCCGAACGGACCGCCATCGGTCGAAAGGAAGAAGATCTTACCGTCGCCATACCAGCAGCCTTCGAGCCGGCGGAATGAAGCGGCGCCTGCATTAGCCCCCTGCATAAAGGGGGACGGACCCAGCAAAACATTCGAAGCGTTCGTCGGCGGATCTGGAACGGGAATGTCCACCCACTCGGTTTCGTAGGTCGCATTGAGATCGCTCCACGGTTGCGTGTTCGCCTGGAACATTCCTTTGACCTTCATCATTTGGAGGTTCCCTGTCTGGCTTCCGCCGTAGGTCGGAATGAATCGATAGAAACCCGATCCGGTATCGCCGGGCCAGCTGCCACCATCCTCTGTTTCGTAGACGATGTCGGTTCGCGGGTCAACGGCGATGGCTTCATGCGAAAAACGGCCCATAGCCTTGATCGGATTGGGGGAACCACCGAGCGGACCAACATCGAAGCAATAGCCGTGCGGCTTGCCGGCGGTAACTATGGTTGTTTCTTCGCACGACAGCCATGTGCCCCAGGGAGTAACGCCGCCGGCGCAGTTGCGGACTGTGCCCGTGAGTGTGGGAAATGCGGAGACGAAGCGTTCGGTCTTGAGGTCGAACACGAGATTGCTGTTGCCGCCACCGGCTCCGGTGGAATAACCGACTGGCATAAAGGGTGTGCCCTCCCCGACTTCGTGGTTGCGACACAGCACCAGCCAGCGTCCGAAAGATCGAATGATGCCCATGCCGTCGTGCATCGCGGGCGTCGCAACTCCGTTGTCCATCGGATCGCCGGTCCAGCCGTAGGACCAATACTTGAAACCCGCGGGCAACTGAATCAGCGCAAGACCGGTGGCTTCGTCTTTGGCCGGCGCGACCGGTCCGTAACCGTCATTTCCGTTTCCTTCAGCAAAGGCACGCGTCGCTCTGCCGTGCAGAGCCGCAAGTACGGCAGCAGTGCCGAACAGCGCCGCACCTCCTCTCAGAAATGCGCGTCGATCCACACAATTTGCGAAAGCATTACGCCGCTCAATCTTTGATCGAGGCGTTGCGGACTGTTGCTGCCCCTTCTCGAGGCACAACCGCAGTTCCTCACGTTCTCTTTGGGAAAGAATGTCCGTCACGGTTTCTCCTTATTCCATGGAAGGTTAGTCAGATAAATTCTTTGAACGATGGAGACTGTAGTGAGGAGATGAGTATGGATTGTCTCAGAGTCTTAAATTTTCTGAGACGAAGGGTGTTGGATTGTCACTGCCAGATTTGCGTCAACCAGGGCACCGCGCGCCGCAGGCCGTCGACGAAGCGGTTGGTCTGGTGATGGGAAATTCCACTTAAGACGACGAGATCCGCTCGAACCCCTGACTTCTGCAATTCTTTAATGCGTGCTTCTGTGGGCCCGATCGGCATGACTTCGTCATCGCGCGAGTGCACAGCGAATACCGGCGTTTTCCACGCTCCCATCGATGCCGGCGGCATTCCGGCAACGGGAACGGCTGCGCTGAAACGCTCCGGATTTTTGGCAACAACGGACCATGTACCCGAACCACCCATGCTGAATCCCGTCACTGCCATTCGCTTCGTGTCGATCGCATAGCTGGCGAGAACAGCGTCCACAAGCGTGTTCACCGCCCGCTCATTGTTCGCAGCACTCCAGGCGCCACCCATCGATTCGGGTGCAATAATCAATGCACCGACGGCGGCCAGCGCGGGCTGGACCAGATTCAACATCAAACCTTGCGCGGCGCCATTCGAACTGCCGCCGTAATGGAGCGCCAGGATCAGCGGGACCGGCTTCGAGGACGAGTAGTCTGTAGGTACCGATATCACATACCGGAGTACACCGACTTCCATCCGAAGGTTTTCGATGTGCAGTCCGGGGCCTCGTACCGGCACTGCTGGAGTCGCCTGGCCAAACGATTCGAGCGACACGCCGCTCGCCATTAACAGCGCGAGAGCGAAGAAGAGAGACCGTTTCATTGCTCCTCCGGTTCCTCGGCATTCTACTACTCAGCATACGCGCCGTGGAGGATGCGACGCCAAAATCCGTGACTTCACGCAGCACCATCGCTAACATTTTCGCAGTTCGTCCTAGTACCCCTCAGCATCAGCATAGTTTGAGGAGGCGTTCATGCGGTTGGCGACAACGCTCGCGTTCACGGTTCTACTCGTTCAAGCAGCGGCAGGTCCAGCACAGCAGCAACGTCCTTTGCCCGGAACCATTCAGGGTGTTGTGCTGCAGGCAGGATCGGGTGATCCTGTTCCGAAGGCCCAGGTGACGTTATCCCGAGTGTTCACGCCGCCTGCCGCAGGTGCCACGCCGGCGGCCCCGCCTCTTCCCGTTGCGACGATCCCTCCCGTGATAACGGATACTGATGGAAAGTTTGCATTCACGGATCTTGAGCCGGGTGCCTATCGCATCGTCGCGGGAAGAAACGGTTTCGTACGAATGAACTATGGCGAGCGATACCCCGGAGGTCCCGGAACCATTGTCACGCTGCCTGCCGGGCAAACGCTGAAAGATTTCACGTTTCGACTTCAACCCACAGCAACGATCAGCGGTCGCGTGCGCGACACATCAGGAGATCCTGCTGCGGGCCTTTTGGTGACGCTGATGAAACCGATCTACAACCCGAACGGCCGGACTTTCCAGACGGTGGGTTCCGGCCGTACGGACGATCGTGGAGAGTATCGGCTCTTTTGGATTTCTCCGGGACGGTATTACCTGGCGGTGACAGGCAATCGCAACAGTCTCACGTTGCTGTCGATCGACGGCATCCTGATCGGTGGCGGGGCAAGCCCGAATGAAATCCCCAATCTCGGCCAGCCCACGGTTTTCTATCCCGGCGTTGTCGATCCCTCACGGGCCGTTACCGTAGAAGTCGGATCGGGTAGAGAGTTGTCGGGCATCGATGTTTTGCTTCCTCACCAACCGGTACATCGAGTGCGGGGACGCGTTGTCGACGCCAACGGTCAGCCCCCACGCACAGTGAGCATGTCTCTGATACCGCGCGATATTGCGTTTGCGACACTCGGTACCGGAAGCGTTAATGCCAACTACAACCCGGGAACGGGGACGTTTGATCTGCGCGATATCGTTCCCGGAAACTACTGGCTTCGCGCGCAGGCCTCAGAGTCGACGGCGACGGCCACAATTCAGGCAAATCTGGTAGGCAGAACAGTGTCCGAGGCCCTCACGTCGATATCCGGAACCCGAATGGCGGCACAAATTCCGTTGGACGTGTCGGGAGACAGGGAAGGCATCGTGCTTTCGATGAGCGCAGGCCTTTCGATTCCCGGAATTCTTCGGGTAGAGGGAGCGCCATTGCCCGCCACGCCGGCGCCACGCGTGATGTTGAGGCCCACAGCGCCAAACGGACTCTCAATCGGAACTCAACTCGTGAATGCGGATGGAACCTTCACACTGCTCAACACCTTTTCCGGTGAATACCGGTTGGGCATGTTGAATATACCCGCCGATTACTACGTTAAGGAGGCCCGGATCGAGCAGACAGATGTGCTTAACCAGCCGTGGGTCATCGGGGATTCCGTTCGGGGGACGGTTGACATCGTGCTCAGCAGCGCGGGCGGCCAGATTGAAGGGACGGTTTTGGATTCCAAATCGCAGCCTGTCTCCGCGATCCTGACGGTATTAATCCCCGACCAGGATCGAAGCCGAGCGGAGCTGATAAAGACGGCACAGTCGGATCAGGATGGTAAATTCACGTTCCGCGGAATCACTCCGGGCAGTTACAAGATCTTTGCGTGGGAAGGCATCGAGACAAACAGCTACCTTGATCCCGACGTGATCAGCCAGCACGAACAGCAGGCGAAAGCGGTACGAATTTTGGAGGGTCAGAAGCTGGTTTCTGAAGTAAGAATGATTCCCGTGAAAGCGCAGGATTAAATCTACTTCGGTATAACCGCCGTGATGTTCCTCTTCAACGCTATTACTCGATAAAGTCAGGCGCCTTTTTCAGCTTTTCGTGCAACGCCATGTCGTGTTGGATCCACATTGTGGCACCGGCAGCCTTGAGAAATTCTTCGGTTTTCCTGCGGGTTTCGCGAGTCTGATCGCGGTCCGTATCAAACGTCGGAACACGATCGAGAGTTCGCTCCTCGGGATAGTGATATAGATCGCCTGCGAGGAGAATCGGGCCGGTCTTTGCGAACTTCAGAAAAAGCATCTGATGTCCCGGCGTATGCCCGGGAGCGAATTTCAGCACAACGGTACCATCCCCGAACACGTCATGGTCCGCGCTCTTCACCACTATTGTTTTCGCATCCTTCAGTTTGCTGTACTGCGCGACGGTCGACATGCGCGGCGCCGGTTCGGCGAACATTGCGGCACGTTCCGGTTCCTGGACGATCCACGTGCTGCCGGCGAACTCATTAGCGTTCGCCGAATGATCCCCATGGTAGTGCGACATCGCCAGGTACGTAATGTCGGCGGGTCTGTAGCCCAGCTTCTGCAACTGCGGTAGCAGTTTCTGGCTTACGCGAAACGGACCCTGCGATCCCGGGCCTGTCGCCGGCATGTTCGCATCGGCGATCTGCCCCACATCCCACATCAGTGTTCCCTTGGGATGGACGACCAGATAACAAGGGGTAA
>DASTBJ010000402.1:0-13597 GCA_035712125.1 Terriglobia bacterium | reverse complement strand
GCCGAATCCGTCACGTTCACACCGGCGGCCGCCGATGGCGGGACGCTGAATCTGATCTCGCTGTCCTCGCTGGTCACCATCGTTGCGACCGAAGCGCTGCTCTACGATGGACGCACCGACAATGACACACTCACCACTGTCGGCACCGCTGCCGGCGATGTTTTTGTCCACACCCCCGGCGCCACCAACGATGCCGGCACACTCCAGGTCAATAGCCTGCTGGCCCTGGTCTACCAGAATCTGGGCAGTGGCGGCGCGCTCACAGCCGACGGCGGCGGCGGATCCGATACGCTGGTCGCCTACGGCACGGCCGTCAACGACAGCTTTACTGTCGGCGCAGCCGGGCAGGTCAATCTCAACTCCCGTGTTGTGCTCAACGTTGCCAGCGTCGAAACCCTCACGCTGGAAGGTCTGGACGGCAACGACACATTCACGCTGGTTCCCGCCATTTCCGCCAGCGTCTACACCACGATGAACTTCAACGGCGGCGCGCAGTCCTCTGCCACGGGGGATCGCGTCTTCCTTGTCGCCACGGCCGGAGATGACAACATCAACGTCAGCGGCCAAACCGTCAGTCTGGGCGGCAGGACTGTCCAGTCCAGCGGTATGGAGAGCATCGGTCTGAATGCCCTCGGTGGCGATGACCTGCTGACCTATGACGGCGTCAGCGGCGTCACCGAAAACATCACCATCGCCTCGTCGGGCATTGCCGGTGGCGGGCAACTGAGTGCGCCCAATGTCACGCTTGTCGACTTCAGCGGAGTCGAACGGATCGACGTCAATGGCAACGCCCCGACGCCGACTGAAACCGACACGCTGGCCTTCGCCGGTACCAATGACGCCGATGTGTTCACCATCAACCTGGCTGCGGATGGCACGGATGCCGATCCTATCCTGCAGCTGGAGACCGCCGGCGTCCTCCTGCTGACGCTGCGCAACTACATCAACTTTGCCACGCTTCAGGTCCAGGGGCGCGATGGCGAAGACACGTTCAATGTCACCGTCGATGAGACCGGCCCCAGCCGCGATCTGTTTGTCGATGGCGGCATCCCGCAGGGCAAGAAGAAGTCTACCGACAACCTGAACATCTTCTATGTCCCGCCGCGCCCCAGCATCATCCACAGCGCGGCGACTCAGGATCCTGATGCCGGTCTGGTCGACCTCGACTACGACACGGCTCGCTTTGTCGTCCAGTACGACGGCATCGAACAAGTCGTCATCAGGAGGTTGGCTTAGTGGCAGGCCGATCGGCGACCCGCAAACTGGTCTGACAAAAACCCCCTCCCGAAAATGGGAGGGGGTTTTTTTCACTCCTGCACAACGTTTACGGTGCGGCGACTTGCCTGACAGGCACCGGCGCCTTCGATACGGATACTGTTGGAGAACGAAACATCGAAGGATATCTTTGCATAGTATTGGACTTCAAAGGAGACTCGTGCGGGGAATATAGAGGTCGCGGCGTTCAGGCCGTTGCTGCGGCCGGCGAATGTCCCGTTTCGAAATAACACTTGTGCTAACAGGTCTTGATTCTCCGTGCCCTTATCTCATGAGGTTGAAATCGGGGACGATTTCACGAGCTGTCCCCGATTTCAAAATTACGGCTGCGGTGCCGCATCAATCGCGAACACAAACAGACGTGGCCGAGGCTGCGGGGGCGGCGATGCGGGCGGCGTAGCAGGAGGTGGGAATGGCGGCGCCACGGAACCACGTGGCGGCGGAAGGCCTATCCCTCCCATCAGCGCGATGTATTGCTTGCCATCCAGGAGGTAGGTTATGGGCGGGCCCATACCTGCCGTTTGTCCGGTGGCGATATCGAGAAGCTTCTCCCCATCATCCGCCGCATACGCAATCAGCCGGCCCTGGGGCGTCACCTGGATCACAAGGTTACTGGCCGTCGTGAGCACTCCACCGCCGCTCTGGCCGCCGCCAGGAGCAAACCACCGCTCTTTCTGCGCTGCGGGGTCCCATGCAGACAAGATGCCGCGTTGTCCGGGCCGGACCGGTCCGTTGGCTGGAGGAAATGCCAACGGCGGAGCCGGAGGAGGCGTTCCGGGGTTGCGCAAACCGAGTGTCTGAAACCCGGGCACGATTTCGAACTCCTCGGCGGCAGTAAGAGCGAACCCGTTGCCCGCAGAGATCGGAACATAAACCAATCCCGTTTCCGGATTAAATGCCATCTGCGATGTGTTGTGGGCTTGCAAAGGCTGCACGATGACACCGCGTTGGGACGAATATCGGGCATCCGGATGGACGTTGGGTCGCCCCGTTTTGGCGTCCAGACCCGTCGACCAACTGACCGGGAGAACGGGCTCACCTGAAATGAACTCGCCCGTTTTGCGGTCCAGCACGTAGAAGTATCCGTTCTTGTTCACCTGCATGATGACTTTCCGCGTGACTCCCCTGATCTGGATATCGGCAAGCATCAGGTGCTGGACGGCGTCAAAGTCCCACTCGTCACCGGGAGTGCATTGGAAATGCCATTTCAACTTGCCGCTGTCGAGATCGATGGCAAGGATCGATGCGACGTAGAGGTTGTCGAGAGGTTGCCCTGCTTTCCCTTGCCGAATCTCCTGGGGCCACGGCAGGCCATTACCCGTACCGACATAAACCAGGTCGGTATCCGGATCGTAAGCCATGCCGTCCCAAATCGATCCGCCCCCGCCGTATTTCCACCATTCTCCGGCCCAGGTTTTGGCGGCGGCCTCCATGGCGTCGTTCTCGAATGGTTTCGACGGATCGCCCGGTACCGTGTGAAAGCGCCAGAGTTCCTTCCCCGTATTGACGTTGTACGCGGCAAGATATCCACGATACGGTGCGAATTCCGCGCCGGCGTTGCCGATGATGACCTTGTTCTTGAACACGCGCGGGGCCATCGTCATGCTGTAATTTTGTCTCTCAGCCTCCGGTACTGCGAAGACAGACCAGATGACTCTTCCTGTTGCCGCATCGAGCGCCACAAGACGGCCGTCGACCACCGGCACAATCACTTTGTCTTGATACAAGGCGAGACCTCGGCTGATGACGCCGCAGCAAAGGCGAACGCTCCCCGGGGCGACTTGCGGGTCATGGCGCCATAGTTCCTGTCCAGTTCTGGCATCGACAGCAAATGTGATGCTCCAGTTCGTGATTCCGTAGAGAACGCCATTCGCGAACAGGGGTGTGGCTTCCTGCGGTCCACCGCCTTCTCCGACTTCTCGTGACCACGCCAGCCCAAGCCGGCCGACGTTCTGCTCATCGATTTGTTTCAGGGGGCTGTATCGTTGCTCGGAAAAGGTATGACCGTAGGTCAACCATTCCGTGCCTTCGCCGGCTTTCTTCAATTCGCTGTAGTTGACGCGCTCTCTCTGCCACCCCGCCAGCACTCCCGTCATGATCACCATAACGACAGCCGGCAACATCCACTTCAGCCGAGTTATGTACATCTGGTCTCCTTTCATTAGGGCAGTCTTTGTAAAGCAGGGCAGTCCTTGAAAAGCAGGGGAGTCTTTGTAAAGACGCGCTCCGGGGACAAGCGGTTCCGCCAGGCGGATGAAGATTGCTGCTGCAGGATGTAAAAAGATTGTCACGGAGCAGTTGCTCCGAGATTCGTTGACGAGATTCGACGATTCTCTATCTCACGCCGACGAAATGGCGGAGAGGTTTAGGCAGGAGTCTAATAAACCACGCCAATAGCAGCAGGATGCGCTAGCCGGCAATCACTTCTTTTTCTTCTGTGAGCGAGTCGGCTTGTGGCTTCCCATCGTTTCGTCGTCTGTCGGCTTTTCGCTGCCGAGGTTCTCCGATCCAGACTTACCAGCCCCCATATTGCCGCCCGAGATGCCCTCCCCTGAGGCTTTCCCCTTCTTGTCGCGGTCTACACCATCCTTTGACCTCGCATGCTTCGTTGACATAGAAATTCCTCCCAACTCAACGTTGCAATTGAACAGCCAATATCGGGCGTGGGCTCGTTTCTAATTTTGAGGCGTCAAGACTAGATCTGCGGGAGCGGCCCATTGCCCGTTCCAGCAAGTTGCGTGGCGGTCTCGGTGTCTGGGAAAGCCAGCCAGGCCCGTTGTTTCCATTATTCGCTATTGGCTAAGTACAACAGTCATCGGACAACAGTCATCGGAGATTTTCTCATTTTAGGAACGGGGTGTTCCCCCAATGTTCGGCTGTCCGGTGACTGTTGTCCGATGACTGTTGTACTTAGCCAATAGCGAATAATCAAACAACGGGCCTGGGTTCTCTGTCCCCAATTTCAGTCGACACCAAATGCGCGGAGTGTCTGAACCGTGAGCACGGCGAGGGTATATCCGAGACCGGTATAAAACAGCAGTTGCAGAGCAGCGAGCTTCCAGGAATTCATTTCCTTACGAACAACAGCGACCGTCGAAAAGCACTGAAGCGAAAAAAAGAAGAACACGACCAGGCCGATAATACTCGCCGTGGTGAAGATCCGCTGCCCGGTACCCGGGAAGGTCGCCGTATTCATCTCCTTGATTAAGCCCTGCTGCTGCGTCTGTTCGTCGTCGCTGTCGACATGGAAAACGATAGCCATGGAACTCACGAAAACTTCGCGCGCCGCGAAGGCCGAAATCAATCCGACGCCGACCCGCCAGTCCACGCCCATCGGCCGGAGCGCCGGCTCGATCGTTTGACCGAGATTCGAAGCGAAAGACTCCTCCATGGAAGTCGCTGCGACCGGAGCGCCCGGGACATAGCCGAAATTGGAGATCACCCACAGAATCGCGGAGACAATGAGGATCGGCACGCCGGCTCGTTTCAGGTATGACGATCCACGCGCCCATGTCATTCGGAGGATCGGCCACCACCGGGGCACACGATACGCCGGTAACTCCATGGCGAGCAGCGAAGGCTGTCGATGTTTCATCACGAGACGTGCGGTCAGGCCTGCAATAAGAGACCCGATCAAGAGACTCGAGACATAGATCGCGGCAAGACTCAACCCCGCCTGCCACGCGGCCGCCGGCAGAAGTGCGGCAAGCAACAGCGCGTAGACCGGCAGTCGCGCGCTGCAACTCATCAGGGGCAGAATCCAGATCGTCAAAAGCCGCTCGCGGCGCGCGGGGATCGCGCGGGCTGCGAATACTGCGGGGATCGCGCAGGCGAAACCTGAGAGCATGGGAACGAACGATCGTCCGTGCAGTCCAAGCCAGGACAGCGGACGATCGACAAGAGTCGCGCCACGCGCCAGGTAACCGGAATCTTCGAGCAGCGTCATGAGGAAGAACAGAATCATGATCTGCGGGAAGAACACCGCGACTGCTCCAACGCCGGCGATCACGCCGTCACCGAGAAAACGCATGACAACGGAATCCGGAGCGAGGGCCGTCACGGACGACGCGGCAAAAGCAAAAGCATTGTCGATGAAGTCCATGAATGGCTGCGCCAGCCAGAAGATTGCGGCGAACAGCGAAATCAGCACCAGAAAAAATACGGGGAAACCGATGTACCGATGCAACACGAACCGGTCGATGCGCGAGGTCACCGAGTCCGGTTGTGCCTCCCGTGTTACTGCACCACTTCGACGCAGCAATTCGTGAATCTGTTTAAACGCTACGACCGGCTCGGACGAAACTTCCGACAACGTGGTACCGACCCACACCAGACCACCCAGGCCGTCAAGCGCGGCCAATAATTCCTTAACGCCCCGACCCGTGCGCGGATCCACCGGGATCACAGGGATTCCCAATGCATTCGCAAGCTTCAGGACGTTGACGGACTGGCCGGTGCGATCCAGCAAATCGACCATCGTCAAAGCGATGACCGTGGGTTTGCCCTGCCGTCCGACGAGGCCGCCAAACTTCAAATGACGCTCGAGTTGCGTGGCATCGACCACCAGGATAAAAGCATCCGGGCGGACTTTGGCGTGGCGCCCTTCAATGACTTCTACAGCAAGCTCCTCTTCAGGAGACGGAGAGATGCTGCTGTTTACTCCCGGAAGGTCGACGATGTTTCGCGGCGCACCATACTCCGGCTTGCTGCGTCCGCGCAGCAGGGACACCGTGACACCGGCATAATTTGCAGTCTTGAAATTGCCCCCGGTCAGGGCGTTCATGAGCGTGGTCTTGCCGGAATTGGGCATGCCCACCAGACAGACGACGTGATCTTTGGAAGAAGATGCGGCGGTTGTTGCGGTTTCCGTGCTCATTCCACCAGGATCCACGCAGCCTCACGCTTGCGCAGAGCCAGGAGGGCACCACGAACCCGCACGACAATCGGATCGCCAAGTGGCGCCCATTGGGTCACGCTGATTTCTTCGCCCGGTGTGAAGCCGAGATCCAGCAGGCGAGCACAATCCTGATGCGGGCCATCCAGCCGTTCGATGCGAACTCTCTTGTGCAGAGCAACAGCGGTTAGCGGGCGAGCGGCGGGATCCATCGACTGAACATGAAAACGACTATCATTTTCAACTCTCACAGTCCGTACTATGCCGGAACTGTTACCGCGAGGCAATAGTCTTCTCGAGGATTTTTCAGCGTGAACCGTTGGCCGGCGGGGGATTGAGATCCACCCACTGGCCGCCCTTCATAACCCTGAATATTTTCTGTGTGTTACGGATATTTATGACGGGGTCCGCGTTCATCAGCACAAGGTCTGCAAGTTTCCCTTTGCTGAGGGTTCCCACCATGTCTCCTTTCCCCATGACCTCCGCCGCGGTTCGGGTGGCGCCAACCAGAACGTCGAAAGGCCGCATTCCCGCTTCTACCATGAGTTCCATTTCGCGGTGAATCGCGGGACCGTGCGGCGTACCGATATTGCCCGCATCGGTCCCCACGGCAATCCTCATATCCGTCGCAGCGAGAAGCTGAAGATTCAGGAATTCGATGGGCCTGCTCGCAAGGAGCATCGGATGTGGAATTCCGCCCGGGATTTTCTCGATCGGTATCCGATGAAGCTCCTCCCAGGACTTGATGACCTCGGGATCACCGAGCCGCCGTTCGATCTCCAGAAGCTTTACGGAATTGTTGAACACCGCATCATAGCGCTCCGTCACCATGAGGGTCGGCATGTAGATAATCTTCCGCGTCTTCAGCATCGCAAGGAATTCCGCATCCACCCGGCGATCGTCGACACTGTGCACCAGGATATCCGCGCCTGCGCTCATCGCAGCCTTTGCGGTATCGAGCCGCGTCGCATGCACCGCAACGCGGATACCGCGGCGATGGCTCTCGTCGATGGCGACCGCCACGAGGCCTGCCTGGCGATCGAGGTCTTCTCCGGGACGAAGAATAAAAAGGATCTTGATCAGGTCCGGCTTCTTCTCCGCAACACGGGCTACCAGGTCGCGAGCGTGTTCCGGAGTTTCCATCAGCAAGACGGGAGAGTCGTCGCTTTCGAGTTGCGGTTCGGCCACTGTAGAAATCAATGGTCCGGTTGCCGCCACATGTATCGCGTCTGTCCATTTATTAGCGTTGTCGCGAAAATCCAGGCTCCATAGCGGACCGCCCATATCAACAACGCCGGTCACGCCTGCCCGCAGGTAGCGCATTAACGTCTCTCGCAGCCGTTCCCGTGTCCAGGCAATTTCGTCGGCATAGGACCGCACGCCGCGCAGATCAATCGCATCAGGCCTCGCATAAATGTCCGCGGATTGATCGAAGTGGACATGGGCATCGATTAAGCCCGGTATCGCGAATTTACCTGAGGCATCAAAGATGGTGACTCCACGTCCGGGTCTAATGTTTCCGCGGTACCCAATGTCTCGAATGCGGTCACCCTGAATCACGATGACGCCATTCCTGATGACCGGACCACCACTCCCATCAAAGATGGTGACACGGTCGATGACGAGTAATTCCTGAGGGGCTTGCCAGGCGAGCAGAGGCGCGACGATAACCAGCGCCGCAAGCGCCGGAAGTGCGCGTCGACTACTCTTCGACATACTCCTGCTTCCCTTCATCGATCAGGATTTGAAGCCCTTTTTGTGCAAGAAACGGAAACATGACCAGACCTCCTACCGCGTCGCCCCATCGAAAGCCCATACCCGCATTGATGAGAAGCGCCACCAGCAACACCATCGAAAGGTAGGAGTTGCCGAACGTAAATATCGCAGCAGCTTTAAGTGGCTGGCTGCGCAATTCTACCGCAAGAAGCTTCATATACGATCCGACGATTGGAACAACCAGCATGGATACGGTTGCAAGAACAATGCCAAGGATCATCAAGAACCGGATGTCGCCATGCCCCGCCGTCCACCGCCGGGACCAGAGCTGCGCTACGGCAAGAGCGAGGGCAACCGCCGCGCCCGCGAGATATCCCACAGCGACCGGTCGCGAACGCCAGTTGTCACCCAGAGTTTCGAAGGACCGGCGGATTCGACTCGCCAGCAGCAGCGATGCGATCCCGCTGACCACCGCGTCGAGACCGAACGCGGCTAACGCGGCGGAGCCTGTAATCCACCACAGGGTTCCCGAGGCAAGAAACTGGAGAAAATGAAATACGCCCATAACGAGAGCGAGCTGGCAGTACTGACGGATCCACGTCGAGCGATCGTCCGGCATCAGTAGGCTCGCGCGAAAATCACACGTCCCTCAGACGGGTTGCCGCAAACCACACACTTGCCCGATTCCTGCTTTCTGTCGGAGGGGATACACCGGATGGTCGCCTTCGTCTCGTTCTTCACACGTTCCTCACAGCCATCGGAGGTGCACCAGTGGGACCAGAGGAAACCTCCGTCGTCGAGGATGCTGTTGAACTTTCCGTAGTCATCGACTTCCTGACTCTTCTTATCGCGGAATGCAAGCGCACGCTCAAATAGACCGCGCTGAATGGCATCAAGTGTGGAAACAGCCGTCGCGGAAAGACCATCCTGGGAGACAAACGTCTTTTCACCGGTGTCGCGCCGCGCGAGAACTACCTGGTTCTTTTCGAGGTCCTTCGGGCCGATTTCCATCCGGAGAGGCACACCGCGCTTTTCCCAGTCGTTGAATTTCCATCCCGGGCTGTGCTGGTCGCGTTCGTCGACTTTGACACCAACGCCCGCGTCCTTGCAGTCGCCCGCGATTCGCGCAGCGGCTTCCATAACCCGTGATCGTTCCTCCGGCTTTCTAAAAATGGGAACAATCGCAAGCTGGGTGGTTGCCAGCCTCGGAGGAATCACGATGCCGTTGTCGTCGCCATGCGCCATGATCAGCGCGCCGATCATGCGGGTCGAGAGTCCCCAGCTGGTGGCATAGACAAACTCTCTGGTTCCCTGCTGCGTCTGGAACGTGACGTCAAAAGCCTTCGCAAAGTTCTGACCGAGATGGTGCGATGTGCCGGCCTGCAGGGCCTTGCCATCACCCATCATGGCTTCGATCGAATAGGTGTGATCTGCGCCTGCAAATTTCTCCCGCTCCGTCTTTCGACCTTCGATGACGGGCAATGCCATGAAGTCCTGAGCGAATGTCTTGTACACGCCGAGCATTCGCAGCGTTTCTTCTTCGGCCTCTTCGGAGGTCGCGTGTGCCGTGTGGCCCTCCTGCCAGAGGAACTCTGTGGTCCGCAGGAACAGCCGCGTACGCATTTCCCAGCGCACGACATTTGCCCACTGATTCAGAAGAAGTGGCAGGTCGCGATACGACTGAATCCAGTTGCGATAGGTGTTCCAGATAATCGTCTCCGACGTCGGCCGGACAATCAGCGGTTCTTCAAGCTTCTGGCCGCCGGCGTGTGTAACCACGGCAACTTCGGGGGCAAAACCTTCGACGTGTTTCGCCTCCTTCTGTAGAAAACTTTCAGGGATGAACATCGGGAAATACGCGTTCTGATGTCCCGTTTCCTTGAACATCCGATCGAGTGCCTGCTGCATCTTTTCCCATATGGCATAACCATTCGGACGGATGATCATGCAACCCTTAACCGGGGCGTAGTCGGCCAGCTCAGCAGCGGCGATAACGTCGGTATACCAGCGCGAATAGTCCTCCGCGCGCTTCGTAATCTTCACTTCAGCCATAGGTTTCGGATCATAGCACAGCGATTTCGCCCCGCTGTCCCGGTGGTATACTCGCCCGAAATTGCGGAGGTCCTTCGATGAAACGGGCACCGGCGACAGCGGCAATTCTTCTACTGGCCTCACTCTCAATAACGGCTCAGACTCGGACGGCGAAGCCATGGACACCGCCGAAAACCTCGGACGGCCTGCCTGACCTGCAGGGCTACTGGACCAACATCACGATCACGCCGTTACAACGTCCTGCAAATCTCGCGAACAAGGAATTCTTTACGCCCGCGGAAGCGGAAACTTACGAAAAGAACGTTGTTTCGCAGAACAACGCCGATCGGCGCGACGGCACCGCTGCGCAGGATGTCAGCCGCGCCTACAACGATTTCTGGTGGGATCGTGGAACGAAGGTCGTGAAAACGCTTCGGACGTCGTTGATCATCGACCCTCCGGATGGCCGAATCCCCGCTCTCGTGCCCGCAGCGACTCAACGCCTTGCCGCGCAACGGCAGGCTCGTGCCGGGCGGGCGACGGACGGTCCGGAGTTTCGCCCCCTCGCCGAGCGATGCCTGTTGTGGGCAACGGCTGGACCACCCATGATGCCGAGCTTCTACAACAACAACTATCAGATCGTTCAGAACTCCGGCTACGTCATGATTCTGGTCGAGATGATCCACGATGCACGGATCATTCCCGTTGATAACCGCCCGCACCTCCCCGGCAACGTCCGCCAGTGGATGGGGAATTCTATCGGTCACTGGGAAGGCAACACGCTCGTTGTTGAAACGACGAACTTCACAGACAAGACCGCCTTTCAGAACTCCGGCGCGGATATGAAACTGATCGAGCGATTCACGCGTACTGAGGAGGACACCCTGATGTACGAATTCACGGTCGATGATCCGTCGACGTACGTGCGGCCATGGACCGCACAAATCCCGATGTCGAAAACTGATGGCCCCATCTGGGAGTACGCGTGTCACGAAGGCAACTACGCGATGACGAACGTGCTGCGTGGCGCCCGCGCCGAAGAAAAAGCTGCCGCGGAAGCAGCCGCGAGAGGAGGGCGGTGATGCGCGCTCTGATCCGTTGTTTTTTCGTTCTGCTGTTGTTTGCCGGTTCTTCCCTGCTCGGCCATCACGCCTTCTCCTCCGAGTTCGACGCAAACAAGCCCATCAGGATCAAAGGTACGGTTTCACGCATTGAATGGATCAATCCGCACACGTGGATCCATGTCGATGTGAAAGAAGCTGACGGCAAGATCACTAAATGGATGGTCGAAGGCGGCAGCCCGAACGCTCTGATCCGCCGCGGCGTCACGTCGCAGATACTGAAGGTGGGAATGGAGGTCATGGTCGACGGCTACCTGGCCAAGGATGGCTCGACTCGAGCCAATGGCCGGGACATCACACTCGCCGACGGGCGGAAGCTGTCGGTATCGTCGCCCGGAACCGGTGCGCCCGGGCAGCAATGAGGCTGGTCACCTTCCTGATCATCGCGTTGCTGACTACATCCAGTGTGTGGGCGCAGGAAGTCGAGACGGCGCAATCTTCTCCGGGGAATCAGCAAACTCAGGCCCCCCCGACGCCACCGCCCTATCTGAAAGAGTTTCTTAGGGACGAACTCGACCTATGGAGCAGCCTTGTGAAGAAGGAGACCTACACTTCGCACGGCATGAAAAAGTATGGCATCCCCTTCGTCCTTCTTTCAGGCACCCTGATTGCGACCGACACTAAGACCATCGAGTTCCTGCCGAATTCTGAGGATCAGAAGATGTGGAGCGGCCGGGTCTCACAGATCGGAGCGAGTTATACCCTCGTCGCTGTATCGGGCGGAACTTTCCTGATCGGCAAACTGACCCGCAATAAACATGCACAAGAGACGGGTCTGCTCGCCCTTCACGCAATCGGCCACAGCCAGATCGTTACAGCAGCAGTCAAGCAGGCCACCAACCGCCAGCGTCCCGTTGTCGTGGACGGTAGAGCAGGATTCTGGAAAGGGGGTGATTCATTCCCTTCCGGCCATTCGACAACAACTTTCGCCGTCGCGACGGTGTTCGCCTATGAGTACAAACACCGGCCAGTAATTCCGATCGTCTCGTATTCGGTTGCGGGTGCCGTTTCGCTATCCCGCGTTGGAGCCAACCGGCATTGGGTCTCCGACATTGTCGTTGGCGGATCGGTGGGTTTTCTCATTGGCCGTTACGTATACAAGCGGCACCATGATCCTACGCTGCCGGGTGGTGCAGTTCCCCCCAGAAACCGGCTGGTTCCCCAAGTCTCGGTAGACGCCACGACAGTCGCGCTGAACTGGGAATTCTGAAGCTCGCCTTCATTTGCGATCCCTTCCTCACGCCGGCCTATTCGTCTGCACACACCTTTTCGCGCAGTCTGTTTCCGATCAACTTCAGCAACGTACGGGCTTTGTGCTTCCAGATCGTGTCCCCGAAGATGCGGCCTTCTCCTTGGCGTCCGGCGTCAGGTTCGGCGAAGACCTGACTGTCCGAAATATCGTCAATAGTGACGGAACAACTGACCCAAAACTGACACAGGTTAAGGTCGGGCTAAGGCGCCTGAATTTCGAGATCACGGCAGATTTTCTTGGCGAGGTAATCGTTGATTTCGCGGTGGCGCGGAACAGTTGATGTCTTTCGCTTCTCACGGTTTATGAAAACGGAATGATTGCCACCCTCGCGCAGCAACTCGCAACCGTGTTGTTCGAGGTGCCGCACAAGATCGCGGCGCTTCATGCGCTGATAGAGAAGGGTTCTCGAATGACCCGTTTCCCTTTGAGGGATTCCTCCGATAACAATCGGTTGGCTTCCAATACCAACTCAACTGCTTCTTTCAAATTGGAACGGGCTTCGTCAATCGTTGCGCCTTGAGTGTTAGCGCCTGGAAGCTCCTCAATGAATCCGATATAACCCTCAGGAACCTTTTCAAAAACAGCGGTGAGTTTCATTTTCGGTTCTCCAGCGACGATTCTACCCTCTAAGCATTTGATTTCGGATGCTAGATCGCGAAGCGGCTTCTTAGCAGACTATATCCCTCGGCATAGGACGCAATGTCGCGGATCGCTTTACCAATTTATCGCGTTCAAAAGTCAGTTTTTCATATTTGGCGCTATGTGGCAGGACTCGCTCGAAGCCGTCTTTGTCAGGAGTGTCTCGTGGTCTGTTACTTGGTTTCTGTCAGCTTGATTTTCTCTCGAGTTGCCGCGAGATTCGTTGCAGGGCAGTGCATAGAGACGATCCCAAGCTCAACTTGAAGCCAATTGCTCGGGTACCACCGGAATAGGTTCCTTCCTTTTATGTGAATCAAAAAGTCGTCCCCGTCGAAGCCTGGCAAAGGAAAGGTCAACCGATACGAACCTGAGGGAATCCCAGTAAAAGAAAAGTGGCCTGAGGAGTCGGTCTCACTTTCCGCGACCAGAGTTTTCTTTCCTCCCCTTCGGTCACTTCCCCAAAGTTGTACCGGAATGCCTCCCAATGCTTCCTGCGAATGCTTCGCTTGCCCTCGAATCTGTGAAACTGTAGCTACTTTAAGTACGCAAATATCCGCTGACGACGCAACAGAGAGGAACAACAGAGTGGCGAGGCAACTAACAATCCGCGTTGCCGTCTTCAAACTTCTCAACACTGCTGGCTTTGCAATTGACGACACGAGCATTACG
>DASTBJ010000401.1:0-3599 GCA_035712125.1 Terriglobia bacterium | reverse complement strand
AATCGCAAATCGGACTATCAATCCATCCGCGTCAGTCCGATTTAAGATTTTGAAATTTCGGATTTGAGATGCAGGAATCGTCCGATTTCCGATTTCCCCATGACGTTATGGGCTATCACGACATCATCCAACAACTCGAGTTCTTCCGCGACATCGGCGTCGAGTCGCTTAGCCTCGCAACTCCGCCCCCGCCCGCGACCGCTGCTCCGAGTCCAGAGACCCTCGACGCGATTCGTGCCGACATCGGCGACTGCCAGCGCTGCAAGCTTGCCCCCACGCGCACAACGATCGTGTTCGGTTCCGGAAACCCCAATGCCGACATCGTTTTTGTTGGTGAGGCGCCGGGTTTCGAAGAAGACCAGCAGGGATTGCCCTTCGTAGGCGAAGCCGGCAGGCTTTTGACGAAGATCATCGAGTCCACCGGGATCAAGCGCGAGGATGCTTACATCTGCAATATTCTGAAGTGCCGCCCGCCCAACAACCGCAATCCCGAACCCGACGAGGTACTGGCCTGCAGCCCTTTCCTCAAACGGCAAATCGCGACGATTCGACCGAAAATCGTCTGCTGCCTGGGAAAGTTCGCGGCACAGACCATGCTTCAAAGCGGAGCTCCGATTTCGAAGCTGCGCGGAGAATTCCACGACATCGACGGCATGCGTGTTATTGCGACATTTCATCCCGCTTACCTGCTGCGTTCTCCGGAGAAGAAACGCGAGGTTTGGGAGGATATGAAGCAGATTCGCGCCGAACTCTTCCGCCTGCGCTTCTGATTCATGCTTGCGGAGGTCGCGGTTTGCCTTCCCCTGTCGCGCACGTTTGTTTATGAACTCGCGGAGCCGGCGGAGATTGGTTGTCGCGTCCGCGTACGTTTCCGCTCTAACGAAGTGGACGGGTTTGTCGTCGGCTTTCCCACGGACCCGCCGCCCGGTATCGAGCCGCAGCCTGTTCGGGTGGTTCTCGATCGTGCCTCTCTGCTGCGGCCGGATGTCCTCGAACTCTGCCGCTGGATTTCAGACTACTATCTGGCGCCCCTCGGCGAAGTCCTCAAGGCCGCGCTGCCCCCGGGAATCACGCATAAGCACCTCGATCGTTTCGACGCTGGACCAGACGGCGAACCCGAGAAAGGAGCAGCCCCGTTCAAACTAACCACAGAGCAGCTTTCGGCGCTGTACGCGATCGAAAAGGCAGACGGATTCTCAACCCTGTTGCTGCATGGCGTGACAGGCAGCGGAAAAACGGAGATCTACATCCAGGCTGCGGAATATGCGCTTTCACGGGGAAACACCTGTCTTGTTCTTGTTCCCGAAATCGGATTGACACCACAACTGACCGAACGTTTTGCCGCACGGTTTCCGGGACGTGTTGCCGTTCTACACAGCTCCCTGACTCGAAAGCAGCGCATTGAGCAGTGGCTTCGGATTCTCCATGGGAGCGCACCCGTCGTCGTCGGCACACGTTCGGCAATATTCGCGCCGCTCCAGAATCTCAAACTGATCATCGTTGATGAAGAGCATGAAACGACCTACAAGCAGGAGGAAACGCCACGGTATCACGCGCGAGACTCGGCAATTATCCGCGCGCAACGGCTCGGCGCGACGGTCGTGCTGGGATCCGCAACGCCGTCGATGGAGTCGTTTCGAAATGCCGAGCGAAAGAAGTTCGAGTACGTCCACCTGACGAGCCGTGTCGAAGATCGGCCGCTTCCGGATGTGGAAATCGTCAATATGCGCGAGGAGTATGCCGCCGAAGGAAAGCAAACGATCTTTTCAAGGCGCTTGCTGCAAGCGATCAGCGAGCGGCTCGACCGGCGCGAACAGACAATGGTCCTTCTCAACCGCCGCGGGTTTGCCGCCTACCTTCTGTGCCGGCATTGTGGCTTTAAGTTTGAGTGCAGTTCCTGCAGCGTGTCCCTGACCTACCACCGATCCATCAATCGCTTGCTGTGTCATTACTGCGGCCTCGCAAAGCGTCCGCCCGCGCAATGCCAGGAGTGCAAGAGCGAATACATCTACTACGTCGGTCAAGGCACCGAGCGCATCGAAGCGGACCTGCGCGAGACGTTCCCTGACGCCCGAATCGGACGTATCGATCGTGACACCATGAAGCACGTGCGCGACTTCGAACGCGTGCTCGGCGGTTTTCGAAAAGGCGATATCGACATTCTTGTAGGTACCCAGATGATCGCCAAAGGCCACGACTTCCCGCTGGTGACCCTTGTCGGTGTGCTGGCTGCCGATGCCGCGCTGTCGTTGCCGGACTTTCGCGCTGCCGAAAGGACGTTTCAGTTGCTGACGCAGGTAGCCGGCCGCTCGGGTCGCGGGGATCGCCCGGGCGAGGTCATCATTCAGAGTTTCTATCCCGATCACTATACGTTTCAACTGGCGTGCACTCAGAAGTTCGAGGAGTTCTACGCGAGAGAGTCCCGCTACCGGAAAGCGATGTTCTATCCCCCGTTTACTGCGCTGGCGGGAATTGTCGTCACGGATCGCGATAAGGATCGGGCCGCGCGGGAATCACGTGCCGTCAGCGAGTTCCTTGGGAGCGTTCGCTTGGATTCCGTCCGCATTCTTGGGCCTGCACCCGCGCCGCTCGAGCGCGTGAAGCGGTTGCACCGCTATCAGTTGTTGATCAAGGCCGGATCGCGGACATCGCTGCACCAGTTGCTCGTCGCTTTGCGGGAGCATCTCGATGCAAAGAAACTTGGCAGCACGCGCGTGTGGGTTGATGTCGACCCTGTATCGTTACTTTAGGCGCATGAAGAAATAGTTCTGGAGAAAACGTGCCGATCGGAGGCGTTTCATGCTTTCACTTCTCCAGAACGGTGCTGAGATGGAACCACACGGATGCGGTACGATGACTCCGTGTGGCCGGACAAGATCGAGGTCGTTGCGGAAGACGACAGCATAATCGTCATCAACAAACCCGCAGGATTGCTCACAATTGCTACAGACAAAGAGAAGGTGAAGACCGCGTATGCGATGCTTCGCGCGTACCTGAACAGCAAGCAACGTCCTGAAAAGGTTTTCATTGTCCATCGGCTTGATCGTGAGGCATCGGGGCTGATTGTTTTCGCAAAGAGCATCGAGAGTAAGGAACGGCTGCAGGATCAGTTTAAGGACCATAGTGCAGGCCGGAGCTACATCGCTGTGGTTGAGGGTCGCGTGAAGGAGGACCAATTCACAGTCAGATCGTATCTCGCCGAAAATGCGGCATATCGCGTCTATACCACGGACAACAAAAAGCGCGGCAAGCTCGCGGTCACTCATGTGAAAGTGCTGAAGAGGAATTCGAAACGGTCTCTGATCGAAGTGCGGCTCGAGACCGGGCGCAAGCATCAGATACGTGTCCAACTTGCCGACCGGGGTCATCCGATTGTCGGCGATAAAGATTATGGGAGTGTGTCGAACCCGTTCCGGCGCCTGGCGCTACACGGCGAACGGTTGGAGTTCATACATCCGGCGACCGGGGAACGAAAAACCTACCGGTCCAACCCCCCGAAAGAGTTCGGAGAACTCTGAGTGTACTTTCTCCAACGTCATCGAATGCCGATCAACGCGAGATTCGAGTGGTCTCTCGTGCTGGCGTATGCGGTTCCGCCC
>DASTBJ010000400.1:0-8712 GCA_035712125.1 Terriglobia bacterium | reverse complement strand
ATCAGAAAGATAAGCGGCCGAACGTCCTCCTCTGGTGTCCATTCCCAGTACTTCACCAGGATGGTGTAGACCATGAGTCCTGTTTCCCCTTCTCCAAAGAATAGATAGCGAAGTGCCTGCGTCATCAGGTTCTGTCGGGTCAAACCGAGGAAAATGCCGATCGGATCGATCAGTTCGCTGATGTACGCAACGGTGTTCGCAATAACCGGCGCTCCCGAGACGTCGATCACGAAGTTGTCCTCTTCGTTCCTTACGCTGACCCGCAATTCCGCGAGAAACTCGCTCCGATTGTCCATCAACTGGACGTGCACAAAGGCTACGGGCCCCTTGACCGCATAGTACTTCCTCACGTCTGCAAGTTTCTTCTTTCGTGCTTCCGGTGTATTCGTGCGGAGTGGGACAAGGTGAACGCGTTTGCCGACGATTCCAGGCCATTTTTGTGCCGACTCTTCGTCCTGAAACGAGAATTTTTCGACTCTAAGCTCGGTCGAGCGGCTGTAACGGCTGATGGATCCGATCAGCAGCACCATGACGATAAAAACCGTGGCGATGATCACACCGTCCGGTCTCTCGATAATGTTGTCGACTAGAGTAAAGACAAAGACACCGGTGATGACCCAGAAGTAGGCCGATTGCAGCCGGTTGCGTTCACGCCACAGCGCCAGCGAAACCGCCAGTGCTCCGGAACAAATAAGAACGAGAACGCCTGTGGCGTAGGCCGCACCCTGCGCTTCAACGTCTGCTTGAAAAATCAGCGTGACCACCGTGGCCGTGACAAAAAGCACCAACACCATGGGGCGTCGATACGATACCCAGCGCGGAGCCATCCCGAAACGCGGCATGTACCTCGGTATCAAATGCAAGAGTCCAGCCATTGCCGAGGCGCCCGCGAACCAGAGGATAACAATGGTGGAAATGTCGTATACCGTTCCGAACACGCTGCCTAAAAGTTCGTGCGCGAGATAGGCAATCGCGCGGCCGCTGGCCGGGCCATTGGTTTGGTATGCGCTTTCCGGGATGAGAAGCGTCGTCACGAAACTGGAGAGCAGGAGCAGCACGCTCATAATGACCGCGGCAGTCGCAAGCAAACGCCGCGTGTTCCGAATTCTGCCGGCAGGTATCGCGGCGGTCGAAGCGTGTCCCGTTCCGTTTTCTGAGACCAGAGGCATCACTGCAACGCCGGTTTCAAATCCGCTCATTCCCAGCGCGAGTCTTGGGAAGATGATGGCAGACGCCAACAGTAGCATCGTCCAGTCGCCGTGAACGGCGAGAGCGCGGTTCCAGTTCGGCAAAAGCTCCGGGTGTCGGAGAATCTCGACAAGTGCCCGCACCAGAACAATGAGGTTCAACACAATGTAGGGAATGCCCACCAGCGACGCGAGGCTGATGGCTTCCTGGAATCCCTTGAAGAAAACCAGTGCAAGTACGAAAAGCAGGCCAAGGGTAAGGCTAACTCGTGCCTCTCCCAAGTAAGGATGCAGATACGGATTTTCGATCGCATGCTGGCTGGCATCTGCCGCGGAAAGCGTCATCGTGATGACAAAGTCGGTGGTAGCAAATCCGAGCAGAACCAGAACGAACAGTTTGCTCTTCCAGCCGAGCAGCAGGTTTTCGAGCATCGCGATAGAGCCCTGACCCGCATAGGATCGTTTGGCAACCTGCGCGTAAACGGGAAGTGCGCCCAGCAACGTGACGCCAACGAGTAAAAGAGTTGCAATCGGTGAGAGGGCGCCCGCCGCAAGCAGTGCAATCCCTGGCTGATAGCCGAGCGTTGAAAAGTAGTCCACGCCGGTGAGCCAGAGAACCATGTACCAGGGATGCGTGTCGTGATGTTGCTCTTGTTCGAGGCTTCCGCCTCTGAAGAACCATCGCGCGACTCGGGATCGAGGGGCAGCAGTGCGAGGGACCGGCAGGGGCTTGGGCGTGCGGGGAACAGAGCGCGATTCAGGCATCTCCGTTCAGTCTACAGCAATCGCATATTCTCGTTCCCCGCCTGCATGAGGTCTGGGAGCTACTTCATCAATTCTTTCACTCTCGCCGAAATTGCCTCCGCCCAGATTTTGTAACCCCTCAGATTGGGATGAAGGCCATCGGGCATGATTTCCGGCGTGAGTGTTCCATCCGCCGTCAGGAACTTGTCTCCAATGTCCATAAAGAACACTTGTTTGTTGTCGGCCAGCTTTGCAAGCTTGCTGTTGATGTCTTTGATGGACGTTCGATACGGGTCGCTGGCCTGCGGGGCCCGAGGAAAGATTCCGAGGATCAAAACCTTCGCTTGTGGCTGGCGCTTCTTGAACTCTTCAACGATCAATCGGTCTCCGTCGACAATTTCATCGTTGGGATTGCGGTTAATGTTGTTCGTGCCGAGCATCAGGATGAACAGTTTCGCCCTGTATCCTTCCAACTCTCCGTTCTGCATCCGCCACAGCACGCCTTGAGTCGTATCGCCGCCTATCCCGAAATTGGCCGCCTTGTAAGGAGCCCAGTTCGCATCCCAGATGGGTTGTCCCGCATTCCGCCAGCCATCAGTGATGGAATCCCCGACGAACACGAGTTCGATCGGAGCACCCTTCGCAATGTCGACAAACGTGCGATGACGGTTTTCGTTGGCAGGCGCTTGCGGCACGTTGGCAGCGGCCGGTGGCCCGACAGGTCCGCGAGCGCCTCGAGCCCCACCAACAGTGCCGGGCGCCGGAGCCCCGGGAGTTTGTACTGCAGCGCCAGGCGCCGCAGTGGCGGGCGGTGTACCTTGCTGCCCAAGCAAAGGTAGCGCGAGCAAGGCGAACATCGCGAAAGTCAGAAGCATGGATCGACGCATGGAGTTCTCCTTTTAGTAAGCTATTTAAGCTCCGACGTGCAGTGCCCGCACTTCGTAGCTTTCAACGGTATGCTCATCCCACAGAACCGGCACTCCGTGGTCGTTGGCGCCGGAGCCGGGCCCTTGAGCCGATTGACCTGTTTAACAAGAAGGAAGATTGCGAACGCCACGATCAGGAAGTTTATGACTGTGTTCAGGAAGTTGCCATAAGCGATGACGGGGGCTCCCGCAGTTTTCGCCGTCGCCAGGCTTTCGTAAGTTCCGCCATCGAGAGCAATGAAGAGGTCCTTGAAATCCACTCCTCCTGTAACACTTCCTATTGGTGGCATGATGATGTCGTTTACGGCCGAATTCACCACAGCGCCAAACGCCGCTCCGATAATGACACCGACAGCGAGGTCTATAACGTTGCCACGCATGGCAAACTCTTTGAATTCCTTCAACATGAACACCTCCGGAATGCGTTGCACGATAACAGCACTTCAATTTCACTCACAAGGCGAATTTGTCCTGAAGCCGTGGTGCCTAGTATTTCAAGAGGAACGTTGTAAGGAACGCTGTGTCGTTCTTCTTGATCGTGGGATTGGGCGTCTTGGTCTTATAGCTGTCGATGAACTCCACCTTTAGCTCCAGTCTCTGGTAAAGCGTCGTCGTCACGCCTGCCCTGAAGTTGGTCAAAGAGTCCTCAAAGTCATTCGTCTTCCACAACGTATTGATCGATTGGGTCAGCGTGGTTGTTGGAGTCAGCTTATGAGAGAACTCCTCGCCGGCGTGGAGGCTCCCGGACTTTTTCACGGGCACATCCGGATTCTTTTCGAAATATCCGCCGGCGCCGCCAGTGAAGGAGAGCAGCGTTCGATCTGTATTGATCAGTTTGTAACCGATGCCACCGATGGGCGCGAGCAGATAGTCGATTTGCTTGAATTCGTCGCGCAGGTAGCCAAACTCTCCAAACAGAAATACTCGCGAAGTCAGGTTGTATTCGTACCGAGCCTTTGCTGCCGAACGATGAAGGTTCAGAACGTCGTTTTGCGATCCGCGAAGATATAGAGCTTCTGCCTTGAATACGCTTTTCATCTTGGGATCTCGGACGAGATTGAACGTGAGGTTGAAATTCGTTGTGTCGGTGTTGCCTCCGGTAAGCGCGAAACCACCGCCAAAACTGCCGGAGTAAATCGACATCGGAGCGGCTGGTTGTTGGGCCTGGGCCTGAGCCCAGGAGAATGGAGTGGTGCAGAGAACCGTGGCGAAAGTAGCCAGCAGAATTAAGAAACTGCGCATCTTCGAATTCTCCTTATTGCCAGATTTTTTCGTAGGGTTAAGGTATCGGATGTTGAAGATTTATCTTCGGCTTCCCAGTATGGAGCCGAGTACGCCTCGCACAAGCGTTCGTCCCATTTGACTACCTGCGGCACGAACGACGCTTTTCATCATTGCCTCCGCCATGGTGTCGGACCGTCGTCCTCGTGGAGGCGTGGCAGGCTTGTTTCCGGTTTCGGCAGTGGACACTTCTGCCGCCTGCGCAGCTTTCGCTTTCAGGCGTTCGTAAGCGGACTCCCGATCGATGAGCTTCTGATAATGCGCATAGATGAGCGACGCACGAATGATCCGTTCTCGCGCTGAAGCGGCGGCAGGGCCGATGAGACTCAACGGTGGACAGATCAGTCCCCGCTGCACCATCGAGGGAATGCCCTTCTCGTCGAGAAACGAAACGAGTGCTTCGCCCACACCAAGTTCGGTAATTGCGGCCTCTACATCGAGGTCTGGATTAGCGCGAAACGTTTGCGCTGCTGCCTTCACCGCTTTCTGGTCCCTCGGAGTGAACGCGCGCAATGCATGCTGCACTCTGTTTCCGAGTTGCCCGAGCACAACTTCAGGGACATCCAGAGGATTCTGAGTGACGAAATAGACGCCGACGCCTTTGGACCGGATCAACCGCACAACCTGCTCGATCTTCTCCAGAAGAGCCTTCGGTGACTCGTTAAAAAGCAGATGGGCTTCATCAAAAAAGAACACGAGCTTGGGCTTATCGAGATCCCCTGCCTCCGGCAGTTGTTCGAAGAGTTCCGATAGAAGCCAGAGCAAAAAGGTCGTATAGAGCTTCGGAAACTGAAGAAGCTTGTCAGCAGCCAGAATGTTGATGACGCCGCGCCCGTCACTGTCGGTCTGCATGAGATCGTCAAGGTTCAGGGCGGGTTCTCCGAAAAACGTCCCGCCGCCTTGCTCCTCCAGTGTTAACAGCCCACGCTGGATCGCGCCGATACTGGCTGCCGAAACGTTTCCGTAGGTTGTCTTAAACTGCGCGGAGTTTTCCCCCACGAACTGAAGCATGGCGCGAAAATCCTTGAGATCCAGAAGGAGCAATCCCTGGTCGTCTGCGACCTTGAACACGATCGATAAAACACCGGCCTGCGTGTCGTTGAGATTGAGGAGGCGCGAAAACAGCAACGGTCCCATCTCCGACACGGTTGAACGAACCGGAAGACCCTGTTCGCCGAATACATCCCAGAATTCCGTCGGGCTCGATGCGAACGTGAGGTCGCCCAGACCCAGCTGTTTCAGGCGTTCCAGAATTCGTGGATTCGCCCCGCCAGCCTGGCTCAATCCGGAGAGGTCGCCCTTGACGTCCGCCAGAAAGACGGGGGTGCCGGCTCGGCTGAAACTTTCCGCGAGCTTCTGCAAGGTCACCGTCTTTCCCGTGCCGGTTGCGCCCGCAATGAGGCCGTGACGATTGGCCATTCTGGGAAGCAGGTAGGACTCGCTGTTACCTTTGGCTACGAGAATTGGCTCAGACATAAGTTTTCGTGGCAAGGGATGTTGGCTGAGACCGCCAAAGCTTGTCAACGGGCCATCTTGCGGGCCCGACCTGCGAGTCGCGACAGAAAAATGACACCGCGAGCACGAAAATGCGTTGCCATAGCTGTTGACACCCCCATGCCCTCGTCTGACAATGCGCCTCAACTGGCTTTTCAAAGTCTACGAACCCATGAAGAAGAAGGGAAGACACCCAGTGTTTAGTAGAAAAACAGTTTCTGAAGAATTCAACGGTTTCCTGGCGGAGGGTACAGCGCTCGTCGGCGAACTGAAGTTCGCCGGCACCCTACACCTTAACGGAAATGTCCGCGGCTCGATTACGACTGCCGACGTGCTCATTATTGGGGAACATGCTACGGTGGACGCGGATATTAAAGCCGGTGAGATCCAGATTTATGGCAAGGTCAACGGTAATATCGACTGCGCGGGGCGTGTCGAGATCTGTGAAAGCGGCCGCGTACGCGGCGATGTCCGCACGTCGAAACTGATTATTCGAGAAGGTGCGACATTCGAAGGCACGAGCTTAGCGGCTTCTCCAGAACCCTCCGACAGTATCTGGAACTCCGGTAATCGTGCGGACGTCGCTCCGCTAAGCATTCCTGGCTAAAAATCTCCTAAGTCGTCTCCTGTCAATGGTCTGACTCAGTTCGCGGCCTCAGTGCCGCGAACTGTCATTTTCACCTCGTTTTTTTGTCATCTCCCGCTATACAGCTCTACTTTTTCAACGACTTACGGTTGGATCTAGACTTGCACCGTAGTACCACGCAGGAGGCATGATGAACCGAGCAGTGAAGCTCATGGTACTAGGCATCATGGTGTTGGTGATGACGCGCTATGCACCGGTCTATTACCACTCCATGGAGTTCAACCGGTACGTACAGGAGCAGGTGCCGCGGATCCGGCAACAGGCCCCTTTGAAGGAAGCGATTCTCATTAAGGCTGAGGAGCACAACATTCCGATCACGGTCGAGGACATAACCATGACCACGAGCGACTCTGTGTTGCGCGTGAATGTGGAATACCAGGTTCCTGTCAACTTCTACATCTTCACCCGTGCCTTCAAGTCCACTGCAGTCGGCTCGGGCTTCCTCAAGCGGTCCAGCAGCTAGGTTCTCGTTCCCTTCATTCCACAGAACTTTTCCGCGAAAAAATAGCTTCGTCGGTTTGTCTGGCAAGCGCAGTCAGTTCCGCCGAGATTCGAACCTCGTAAATCGGTTCCGTTCCGAGCGCTCTCAGATGTTCAGGCAGCTGCGCCAACTGACGCGTGCAACGCTCTCTGATTCTGGAAAGCGAGTCGGCAGGGCGAACAGGATTGCCGCCTCGAAGCACGGGTTCCAGCAATGGTTGGCCCTCCTGTATGTTTCCTTCGACGGTCACGGTATCCCACTGCATTCGCCCATCGATCGTGTACTGACGAAATACCTGTTTGCGGCCCGGCCAGGTCGCTTTGGCTTCCGAATGTTTTCGCCTGGGTTTGCCCTCGTACTCGACCAGCTTATAGACAGATTCCAGACTGGGTGCATCCTCCGACGTGTCGAGCCTTGTTCCAATGCCGAATCCCGTAATGGGGGCATTGGCCTGCACAAGATCGCGCACTCGGACTTCGTCCAGATTGCCGCTGCAGAAGATTCCCACCCGGTGAAGTCCGCCCTCATCCAGAATCCTCCGGACTTTTTGCGCCTCGGCGTAAGGGTCTCCGCTGTCCACACGGACAGCCTTAACCGCGATGCCGCTTTGCTGTAAACGTGGCGCAAGGTCGACAACGATTCGAGCGCCGTTTGCAGTGTCATATGTATCGATCAACAGCACAACGTTAGCGGGTTGCGCGCGCGCAAACGATTCAAACGCGGATTGCTCGTCTTCGTGCGCCAGCACATAGGCGTGAGCCATCGTCCCGTAAATCGGTATATCGAACAACATTCCTGCAAGAACAGTAGCGGTGCCGTCAAACCCGGACAGGTAGCTTGCTCTCGAAGCCAGCAGTCCGGCCTCTGCGCCGTGAGCACGCCGCAGACCGAAATCGACGAGTGTTCGTTTATCGGCTGCGAGCACACAACGGGTGGCTTTTGAAGCGATCATTGTCTGGAAGTTCAAGAGATTGACAAGACGGCTTTCGACCAGCTGCGCCTGCGAAATCGGAGCCGTGATGCGGAGGACGGGTTCATTGGCGAAGAAGATCGTACCTTCTGGCATTGCATCCACGTCGCCGGCAAAACGCCACCTGGCGAGATGATGAATAAAATCGGGTGAGAATCTTCCGGTCCGTCGGAGCCAGTCCAGTTCTTCAGGTGCGAAATGCGCGTTTTCGAGATACTGCAGGACTTGTTCGAGCCCCGCGGCGACGAGAAAGCCGCGGTTCTCCGGCAGTTTGCGTACGAAGAATTCGTATGACGCCATGCCGTGCATGGACTGTCTGTGAAACGCTTCCAGCATTGTGAGCATGTACAGGTCGGTGAGCAAAATGCTGGAACTGGCGTCTCTCATTGTGATTCCGGATCGACTTGGTGGCTCCTGACAATATACCTTTGGTCGCTATGGCACGCGCCACCCTTCCCATTCCGTCTCACTTCCAGCACGACTCTGTCGGCCGGATTTATCGCGTGCCGTACGAACAACGCGCCGCCGAAGCGCGAAATTGGGCAAGCCATCATCATGTGGAGCCTGCGGCCGCCGATACATTCCGCATCGCCTTGCTCGCGGTCGACCTGCAGAACACGTTTTGCATGCCCGATTTCGAATTGTTTGTTGCTGGACGTTCAGGGCACGCGGCTGTGGAGGATTGCCGGCGACTCTGCGAGTTTCTGTACCGTAACCTGGGCCATATCACCCAGGTGATAGCAACCATGGATACGCACCAGGCGATGCAGATCTTCCACGGCATCTATCTGGTGAACGATCGTGGCGAGCATCCTTCCCCATATACGCGGGTCTCCGACGAAGACGTCGCGACTGGCAAATGGAAGTTCAATCCTCACCTTGCGGATACATTGAATCTCGACGCAGACGAGGCCAGACAACACCTTCTTCACTATGTCCGAACGCTTCAACGGACCGGAAAGTACGAGCTCTCCATCTGGCCC
>DASTBJ010000399.1:0-6169 GCA_035712125.1 Terriglobia bacterium | reverse complement strand
GGGCTGTCTCATTGAGGCTCTTGGGAATCTGAGCATAGATGTAGCGGCCGACGAACCCACTTGCGACGACCGCCATCATCAGCCAATAAGCAACGCCCGCAATTCCCTGAAACTTCAAAGACGAATGCAGCGTAATAATGGCCGGTACGGAAATGCCCATCAGGATATGAAAGTCCAGCCAGTTTTTGGTTTTGCCGAAGCGCTGCAGCCACTTCCACCTTTTGCGGATGGGATAGGCGTACAGGCAAAAGAAGAGTCCCACACCCAGCATGCCGAGCTTCAGCCCGAGCGCGCCGCCGGGGCGGAGTATGTCATGCTTCTCACTGAACACGCGCTCCGCGGCATCCATGCGGTAATAGTCGAAGCCGTACGAGAGTGTTCCCATGACGATCGCTCCCATGATGAGTGCGACGATCGTCATCTTTATCTTATGGAGAGACATGGTCGACTTACCTGACCCCCGGTTCGGCGCGCGTTGACGTCGTCACGGTAAATAGCTTGTATCCGCTGTAATCATGAACATTGCGCCATTGCCGCTTCGCTGTGCGCAACGAGACAATCACGCGTGCAGGCAACTGATAACTTTCAGTGCTGTTTGGGAGCGGCATCATCTTGTAGTCGACTTCCGCCCTGAGTTCGGCGAGTCCAATGTCTTCCATCGGCTGCGCAAGCTTCGCGTCGATTCGTATGACCTTCCCCGTTTTTTCTTCAATCCAGGCAAAGCCCTCCCAGTCGATCGGAAAAAAACGGTCTTTCAATTTAATCGCCGACAACGACTGTTCTCCGGGTTTTGACTTGAACGCGATACGCACCGTGCCCGCCGGAGAATCGGGAGCACGGCTTTCCGAAAACTCAAACTTGCGGCGAACATCAGGATGAAACATCAACAGCAGGGCAGGGAACCCGGACGTCAACAGGAACTGGTTCGTATCCTCCGGGGGAGGTACATCTGCTCGCGGAACGCGGGATTCCTGAACGGCTATGCCGCTGGCTTTTACCGCCAGGAACGCGACATAGTCGAATTCCGATATTCGACTTGAGACCCCCTTGGTGCCGGGTTGGATGCTCGTCTGTGTCACGCGTTCCAGGCATTGCACAAGGGTGAACTGGTCCCAGAAGTCCTCTGCGGACTGGCCGGCCCGTTCCAGCGCCGTTGCAGCTTGCGTAAGAAGTGCTAATGTCATGAAGACGCTGATCACACTCATAAGTTCTCCGTCAGAAGCGAAAATCGAGACTCCCCTGCAACTGGTCATAACTCTGAAAGGTTCCGCGATAAAGTGTGCCGCGGAATCCGAGCACAAAGCGGCCGACGAAAATGTCCACTGTTCCCATTCCGTACCAGGTTGTACTGTCGGTGAAGAACGTCTCGAAGTGCTGGTCGCCTCCCTCAAGCTGAAAATGCCAACGGTCGGACGAATCTCTGCGAAATGAGATCGAGCGGTAGCTGCCACTGCCGATTGCCGCGTTGAAACGGGAATAACGCGCATCGGCACGAAAGCCGGTCTTCGGAATTCTTGCGGATACTCCTCCCATTCCATTCCACGATCCGCTCGCATCGCCCGTTCGGCTGCTCTGACCGCCGCTGCCGTAGACCGCAATTCCATGCGCAAGCTCGACGCGAGCGCCTCCATTGAACCCGCGATACAGAAGGTTGTCGAGGGCCTGGGTCACGATCAGGCGTTCATCAAATGTCGGAAGTACACGGAAATAGTTGTGACTGAGATCCAGGCTGAGGCGAGGCACCGGCTGAACACGAACTGTGGCAAAACTACGCGTCACCGCGATGGGGCTGGAGGACGCAAACCGATCGGCGCTTTGATAGTCAACTTCGATGTTGTGGTGGAAGCTTACTTTGCTTCCCATAAGTACCCCGGTTTCGACGAACATGAATTGGCGCTCGGACTTCCAATCCAGACGCGAAACGGCTAATCCTGTCGTGACCGCATACCGGGTTTTTTCGAAGCTGCCGCGGTCGATACTGACAAACGCGCCGACCAGTTGACGATCGGGATCGTAATTCCAGGCGGTCGGATCGGGAGTCGTTCCTCCAAAGGCGCCGACGGTAGTGGATTTTCCGACCTTCACGCCGAAATAGCCCCCATCGAGCGTATTCAGGCTGGGGGCCCAGGGAACGAGCACCCTTCCAAGTCCAATAACGTAACTGGACTGCGGGTTGTCGTAGCGCAGGCCAAAGTGATAGACGCGTTGAAGCACATCGTTTATCGACTCCTGTTCACGGGGGCGCTTCGTTGAATTGATCCGACCGCGCCAGTAACCTCCCAGGTTCCAGTGCGAATTTCCGATCCTGGTGTAATCAAAGCGGAATACCACTCCCTGCTGGTGCGAATGGAGTCCCGCACCAGATCGGTCAAAAATCGAGTCCAGTTCGAACCCGACGCGACCGCTCAGGCGGTTTTCTTCTCCCAGCGGTGGCCGGGGGATGTTCTCACGAAGTTCTTCCTCGATGGGGTCGACGCCAGTGAATTCGATGATCTGGGCAAAAGTCTGAGTCTCGGATGAAGTAGGATCCTGCTTTTCAAGATCCTGCGATGAAATAAACGCCTGGTCTCCAACCCGAATGGAAACTTCCTCCCGGACAATCTCGCAGGCCGCCGAAGTCGACGCGACTGAGATGACAACGATCTCGGCAACGGAGGGTGCCAGGAGCGGGGATTCGCCGGCGCCGGGTCTCTTCACAGTGAGACGCATTCCTTCCTTCAGACCGGCCGCGCTTCCACCCTGAAGGTAGACGACATCATTATTGATATAGCGGATTGAAAAAGATCGAAGCTGTGCAACGGATAATGCCGCGCCGCAGACGATATAGAAACACGCGTGGACAAGTATCCGTTTCATCAGTGTCTCCCGTCCGGATGACAGCTATAGCAGGCAAGACTGTCGTAGGTATAACCCGTACGTCCGCGGTGCTTTTCATCCATGATGGCGCGATCGTGGGCGTGACAGGTCAGACAGGTGAATATCCTGTAATTGGAAGAATTCGTGTGACATTCATTGCAGGTGGACCATTTCCCCGCGTGGGCGCCGGTGTAAATGGGGAAACGATGCGTGACTCTTGCGCCCGTCCAGGTCGTCGTTGTGTGACACGACTCGCAGGTGGTGGGGAATGCTGCGGCGACATGGTTAGGATTCGTGACACTGGAGAAAGCCGAGGAGTGACAGGAATAGCAAAGGGTAGGCGTACCGGTGAATTGGTTGGCCACGTGACAATTTGTGCACTGGACCGACGTATGCGCACCAGTGAGTGGGAAGCGCGTGGTGCTATGGTCGAACTTGGCGCCCAACCACTGAACTGACGTGTGGCACAACTGGCAATCCTGAGGGAATGCCGCCGCCACGTGATTGGGACTGGTTGTCGCATGAAACTTCGCGAGATGGCACGAGACGCAGGTAGTGGGCGTCCCGGCAAACCTTCCCTGTGTGTGACACGAGGCGCAGCTTGTCGAAACGTGCGCGCCCATCAATGGGAATTGAGTGCGCGAATGGTCAAACGAGGCCGGTGTCCAATGAACCGTTCCGTGGCATAACGCACAGTTTCGGGGGAATGCCGCGGCCTTGTGATCGGGATTGACCGCACTATCGTACAACGCCCCGTGGCACGAGGCGCACTCCTGGGACGTGCCGGCAAACCGATTTCCCGGATGACATTGTTCACAGCTCGCAGACACATGAGAGCCGGTCAGTGGGAAGCGGGTAAACTTCGTATGGTCAAATCCTCCCGCAAAATTCGGATTCTTCCACTGATCCATCCTGTGGCAGCCTTCGCAACGCATGCCGAAGCCCGTAGCCCGGTGATCGATCGTCCGCGCCGAGTTGTATTCTGACAAATGACACGAAGCACATGCCGTGCTGAGTCCTGTGAATACCGCAGTCGCAGCGCCGTGATGACAGGATTCGCAGGTCGAGGCGGCATGGGCCCCCGTCAGCGGAAACCGATTCACATGTTGCCGAACCGCGCTTAACTGAATGCGCCACCCCTGGACCGAGTGACAGCCTTCACAGGAAGCGCCAAACTGCCGCCGATGGATATCCGCGTGACAAGACGAGCAGTTCTGAGGAGTCTCGCGGAACACGGGAGTGACGTGGCAGCTGGCGCAGGCAACCTTACGGTGTTGTCCCAGCAGTGGATACTCCGTCTCTTTGTTGTGGTCGAAGTCGGGAACTGCCCGGACAGGTCTCCACGCCTCGGAAACGTGGCAGCTCTGACAACGGATTTCCAGATTGCCGTGAGGGCTGCGCGTTCGTTGCGCCTGCTGAGCAGAAACTGTGAACGCTCCCGCGGCGGTGGCCAGGGCGATGATCGTCAAACCGATGAACGGCCTCAATGACATTTCGCACACTCCGTTGGCGTTTCCTTGTACTGAACAACCTGCCTGCCGTTGACGCGTAGCGTGGTCGTGTGACAGAGCACACATCGAACGTTCTTATGCGCCCCATCCAATGGAAAAGCCGTTTGGGAATGATCAAAGCCGGTTGGCGGCAGCCACGTTAGTGTCGAATGACACGAAGCGCATGTGTCCGTCTCCTTGCGGCTGGAAAACTGCCCGCGGTGGATGTCTTCATGACAGCCCGAACACTGATGGCTCGCGCCTTTGAAACGAATCAGTTTTCCGGCGACCGTCGTTTCCGTTTTGTGGCAGGAGAGACAGCCAACAACCCTGTGGGAGCCAACGAGAAGAAAAGGCGTCTGGCTGTGGTCAAACGCGAGCGCCGGAGACCAGGCGTTCACGCTGTGGCAGGCTTCGCATCCGTTTTGTTGCGCGTCCAATTCGTGCGGATCACGGTGACACGTAACACAGCTTCGGTGCTCGAACACATATTGATGGGCCTCTCCAGCCCGGCTCTGCTTGTGGCAGTCTGTACATGCCGCAGCTTTATGGGCGCCAACCAGATCGAACCGCGTCTCGCGGTGGCGAGCAAGAGTAAAGGTCGAGGGAATGAACGCGTTTGTATTGTGACAGGTCTCGCACCGATTGGAATACCGCGTCATAAACTGCAGTTTGTGAGCGTCCTGATGGCAATCCGTACACGCCTCGAATTTTGGATGGTAGTCTGTTACGGATCCTGTTTTCTTGTGACAGTCAATGCAGGCAACGACTGCATGCTTCCCCGTGAGCGGGTATTTCGTGGACACGTGCGCCTTCACATCGAAAGTTGAGCGTTCGAAGCTATTCAAGGTGTGACACGATCCGCAATCGCCTTTATCCACTCGCTTTGCGAACTGACCATCGTGTCGATCTCGATGACAATCCAGGCACTGCGTATGAGCAACGGGCCTGTTGAAGTTGGAGTCGCGGTGACATGACGCGCACTCAACCGAAGCATGCTTCGCGATCAGTGGATACCGTGTCCGGGAATGATCGAACCGCGACCTGACTGTTGTGTTCGAAACGTTCCAGCCGGTTGTGGAATGGCAGCCTGAGCAACTCGCTCCGAACTTGCCGGCGTGCGTATCGCGGTGACAGGCGGAGCATTCGGAGAAATTGAGGTTCGTGTAACGAACAGTTGTGCTGCCTTCACCCGGGCCATGACATTGCTGGCACGTCACACTCCGGTGCAAGCCTGTCAGCGCGAACCGCGTCCGCGTATGATCAAAATTTGTTACCGGTTTCCATGCGGACTGAGAGTGACAAGATACGCAATTGGTGTCGAAGCGGCCGCGATGAATATCGGTGTGGCACGAGACGCAGGTCGTCTCGAGACCCAGAAAGGTTCGATCCAGATCCTTCACCCGAATCTCGGCTTTCATAGCCGGAGACAGGCGCTTCGCGTTGTGACAGTGGCTGCACTGAAGCGCCGCGTGTTTGCCCTCGAGGTTGTAGCCGGTCCCGCGGTGGTCAAACGCGCTTCGCCCGCCTCCCGGCCAGCGAATCAGTTCGAAATCGCGAGTAACGTGTTCCTTATGGCAGGTGACACAATCTGCATCGCCCTTTGCAGTGTCGACAATCCGCGCATGATAGCCACGCTGGGCCTTCACTCGCTGCTGAATCTCCACATGGCACGATGAACATTTGAATTCCGGCCGTCCTGTTCCGAATGCGTGGCATTTGCTGCATTGCGTGACTCCTTCAAGATTTGCGTGACTCTTTGACAAAGGTCCGGGAGAGAGTTGTGCGAATGCCGCACAGGGGAGAAAAAGCACGGACGCGAA
>DASTBJ010000398.1:0-5992 GCA_035712125.1 Terriglobia bacterium | reverse complement strand
CAGGGGCGGCGGCAACAATTTTTGCCAATTCCAACCGGGCTTGCTCGGCAGCCTGCTCGTGCTGTTTTAAAGCATCCTCCGTGTTTTTGATTTGTGTCTCGACGGCATTGACTTCATTGGTCCTGGCGGCAACTTGCGCGTCCGCCGTATTGACGTCGGCTTTGACCGCGTCTACCTTCCCCTGTTCCACGGCAATCTTCGACAGCAGTTCGTCGCGCCGCCTGTCAAGCTCGATTTCATTTTCGTCAGCGAACTGAAGATTGCGGAATACGTGTTCGACGAGGCTCGCCACGAGATTGCTCTCGTTGTAATGCCACGCATTAAACTCGACCTGCGCAATGCGGCCATAAAATGGCGTCGCCTTACGACTGTCCGGGTTCGTCTCAATCGCGCGAGCCTGGTACGCGAGCGTTGCGATCCTTGCGCGCAATTGACGGAGAAAGAACGTTTTGCCGGAGCCCCAGGCGCCAAAGATGCCGATCGACAATGGCGTGGACGTGGCCCGCGACGCAATCAGCATCGCGAATGCTTCGACATCCCGCTCGATGTCGAGCAGGTTCCTCCTGGCGCCCATATCCGAATCGAAGGCTGTAAGCGGCACTCCCGGCGCGCGCTGGGCGTAGTTCGCCCACTGCCTGGCTTCGTCAGGGTAGATCGACGCGAGACGTTCGGCCAATGACAGACACCACGCGCGACGGTCGATTCGCAGTTTTTCGAAATCCTCGTCGTGATACCCCTCGATGACGGCGTACGCCGCCATCAGGTGTCGAATGTCGAGCGGTTTGTTGCCGCTGATCTCGCTGCGCAAACTCTCCGCGGTCTCCAGCGCTGTTCGTGCCGAACTGGTGGCGCGCGGACGCTGGGACAGCCGTTGCTGGCCGTCCCGTTCGAGGTACGATTGCGCAAGTTCCGCAGGTTGAAGCGACCGTTGCCTGGCGATCGTCTCGCGCGGAACGCCTCTCAACTCCAGATGTTCGCGCAGCCATCGGCACAGCGGATCGCCGCCGGTCACCATCGCGATCAGCAACGCATCGAATGAGAGCTGCATTCCCCCCGAGTCCTTGTTCGCGGCGACAGCGCGCGTGAGCAGTGTCGCGAGTTCCGGACTTACCTGCAAAGTGGTGTCTTGAACCTGTGGGTCCGTATCGGGGTTGCCGTAAACCAGATCGAAAGACTGTACCGACAGCGCTGGGGCGACGTTACTTTCCATAGCGCAAACTCTCCCTGGGCCTGGCGAAATTGTTGACAGGATTCTACGGCAAAGTTTGCACGATGCATAAGGGTTCGAGCGTTCTACTGGCGTCTGCGACTAGCGAAAACCCTCAATCTCGAATTTCTGGCTCAACCAGTTTCCCCAGAAGCACCAGAGACTCCTGCCAGCCCAGGTAGCACGCTTCGGCCGGAATGATATCGGGGACGCCTTCCTGCGTGATGTTCAACTCGGTTCCGAAAGCAATCTTCTTTAAGGTGACCGTGACGTGCATCTCGCCGGGCAGGTTCGGGTCGTCGAACTTGTCGGTATAGCGAAGCCGTTCGTTGGGCACCAGTTCGACATACTGGCCGCCGAAGGAGTGGCTCTTCCCCGTGGTGAAATTTGTGAACGACATCTTGTAAGAGCCGCCGACACGGGCGTCCAGGTGGTGAATCTTTCCTGTAAATCCGTTCGGAGGCAGCCACTTGACCTTTGCCTCGGGATCAAGAAACGCTTTGTAGACCCGCTCCGGTGTGGCGCGGAAGACCCGGTGAAGACGGATAGTGCTGGGCATAATAAGTTCTCCTTTCGTTATCCTGGTCGAATGGCGAATCTCCAGATCGACAGTTATTTTGAAAGAAGTTTGCGTCGATTGTCGATCCCGTCACTCTTCGTTCGATGACACTACCAGGAGTAAACAGATGCGCTTTATCAGCATTTTCACTCACGAACCGACCAACCGGCCCCCAACGCAGGCCGAAATGGAAACCATGGGCAAGCTCATCGAAGAGGGCATGAAAGCCGGCTGGCTGATCGCAACCGAGGGCGTAAGTTTTGGAGCGACAGGAGTGCGCGTCCACAAAAGCTCCAGCGGTAAAGTCACAGTTACCGACGGCCCCTTCGCTGAGACGAAGGAAGTTCTCGGCGGCTATGCGCTGCTCAAAGCCGCGAGCAAGGAGGAGATCGTCGAACTCACGCGAAGGTTTCTAAACGTCGCCGGCCAGGGAACCTGCGAGATCTACCAGCTTTACGAGATGCCGGCGGGGGGATAGTTGCTCTTCCTCGACATGGATCGGGAGCCACCGATCTCCAGAAGAGTTATGGTTGCCCTGGGGACTGGCTGGTCACGCCCAACGATTTCCTTTTGGGCACCAGTACGGGTTGATCCGGCTGCGATTCAAACGCTGGCGTCATGATCTGGACTTCACGTTCGTTGAAAATGTCCTGAATGTTTGCGTGCAGCTCCGACAATACTGCAAGTCTCGTCTCCGGACGATCCAGATACGCGTTGATAGTGTAGTCGACACAAAAACTGGAAAGAGTCGCCTGACGCACGAAAGGAGAAGGCGTCTTCCGCAATCCCGGTGTGCGGTACACGGCTTCAATCAGCATGTCATGTACGTCGCGCCAGGGGGCATCGTATCCAATGCCGACACTGGTTTGAAGGACGACTCCATCGGTGCCGGCAAGCCTTGAATAGTTGCGGGTCGGAGTGGAAACGAGCACTGAGTTCGGTATGGTGATCTCTTCATTGCGCGGCGTGCGTATCTTGGCGGATAGTGCTCCAACCTGCGTCACTGTACCTTCGTACTCTCCGACGCAGACGTACTCGTTCTCGCGAATCGCACGAGAAAAGACGACCACCAGCCCGCTCATTGCCTGGCTGATCACGCCTGACGAGCCCAGAGTAATCATAAGACCCACAAGCACGCTGACACCCCTTACCGCGTCGCTGTTGGAACCGGGAAGAAATGGAAACGCCATGGCGATTCCGAAAATCCAAACGAGCACCACGGCAATTCTGCGCATCGCATCCGCGGTGTCAGAATAGATCCCCCTGACCCTCACATGCCCGCTCGCCACCGAATCGAACAGCGTCTTCACCGTATATGCGAACAGCCGAGTAACGGTGAGAATCAACACCGCGAGAAACAGTGTAGGTATCCCCGTCAGAATTCCCCTAAACACAGTGGAGAATGAAGAGGTGACAAAGTCGGCCAGCTTACTCGCCCAAGGCGAGGTCAGTGGGAACTGCGAAAACACATAAGTGCACCACAGGTAGACAATTCCCGCCAGGACCGCAATTCGCCCCAGACCGACCAAAAGCTGCATCAACTTGAGCACGGGATCAATAAGGTTGATTCCCTTCGGAGCGGTTTTTTCCTCGACGCGATGCTTGGCTTCTCGCGTTAGCCATCCGGTCACCACGACACGGACGCGCGCGACAATCCAGATAGCGGCCATGGCCAGTACTAGAGCCACCAGAGAATGCAGCACGCCGCGGGCGATCACGGGAGCTTTCCGTTGATCTGACCATGCGTCCACCGCTAAATCCAGTCGTCTCGCAGCCGCCTGGGCGGCAGCATCAGTCGTCGCTTCCTGCCCCACGAGCTCGGGATCCAGGTCATCGCGAAGCACGGTGAAGATTAAGGTTGTGCGCATCATAACGGCGACAGCACCATCCACCGAAACCGTCGTGATTTCTCCTGGACCCGATGCGCGCAGCTCATCACGCAAACGCCGCTCGGCGCCCGCGACGCGATCCTGCGGTGTGAATGACCCTCGCATGCTGCGGAGGGTGACGATCTCACGATTCTGAAAATAGAGCGTCGCGGGCTCAATAGGTGTAGCAGGCGCCTGTGCCGCTGCCGAATTTCCGGCCAGCACGGTTCCAATGGCAAGCAAACATATGAGCAGAACCTTCATACCTGAGTCGGCTGTTGTCTTCGTTTCAGAATCGACGAAAACGGCAGCGTATCACCTTAACTCGTGGGAAGGTAGTACTCCGTCACCGCATCGGTAACCCATTCGGGTGCGAAAGTGGGCTCCGTGAAATCCCTTAGCGTGCCCTCGGTATTTCCGTGGATACCTTTAAAACCGCAGGATCTCAGACTGACGCGTCGAGGACTACCCCTTTGCTCTCTGACGCCAACATCAGCGACGCCTACATTTACCTGCTGGGCCGCCTGTTAGTAACGCGGCAGCAGCAGTTGGATTTTCAGGAGGGGTTCCAGTGGAATCAACTGGTGCATCGCAAGCCCGGAGAGGTGCAATGGCCGAATCCCAACCTGGACGTCGCCTACTCCGAGGCCTGGGTCGCGGTAGATGAGAACAGTTGCACGCTGGTCAACGTACCAAAGATCACCGACCGCTACTACACGGTGCAATTCCTCAATGGTTGGGGCGAGACGCTGGCCAACATCAACGCGCGCGTGCACCCCAATCATCCGAGCGGTGAATTCGCCGTGTGTTTGAAAGATTCTGGCGTCTCGGTACCCGCCGGCGCCGTACGCATCGATTTACCCGTGAGATATTCGCGCGTACTCGCTCGTGTCGAGTTGGGCGCCGACTGGGATAAAGCTGTTGGCCTGCAGCGCCAATTTAGTTTCAAGGCCACTGGCGTACCGAAGTTTCCCGATATTCCGAAGACGCCAATCTTCGATCTCGAGAACCTGCCTGGCGTCGAGGCCTTCGATGCCGCTGAGATTGCGCTCGATAGTGACGCAGACATCAACCCGGGCATGAAAACACTGCAGAGCAACGCGCGCGCAATCGGTAATGCCATCAAGGATCCGAGCGAACGTGCATGCGTGGAGAAGGTCATTCGGGAGCGTGCGTTCGCCGATTTTGTCAAAGCTGGTGTAACGATCGGTCATGGGACGATCAAAAACAACTGGGTGCGTCCCAAAGTGTGCGGCACCTATGAGGATGATTTTCTTGCGCGATCCTGTGTGAATTTCGGTGGCATCTGGGCAAATGTCCTGGCCGAAGTCCTGTATTACAAAACAGCAACGGACAGCGCCGGCGCGTTGCTTCACAGCGACAACAGCTACACACTGACCTTTCCCCGGGATGATCTCCCGGCGAAGTATGCACAATATTTCTGGTCTGTGATCGCCGTCGATGGTAAACACATGCGCGTTCTCCCTAACCCGATGAAGCGCTACCTGCTGAATAACCAGTCCAGACTCGAGTACGGCAAGGATGGTTCGTTGACCCTGTACTTCGCTCCCGAGAAGCCCGTCAACGCGCCGGAGGGCAACTGGCTGCCAACGCCGAAGGGACAGAACTATCGGCTGACCTTCCGGTTTTACGGCCCGAGAGGAGCAGTCGCCGACGGAAGCTATTACCCGCCGGCCGTCCACCGACAGAACTGATTCGAGAAGGGGCCTGGGCCCTGTTCCACAGAGGTTCCTCATCCACGTGAAGGAGATCGATGGAACCGCAAATCAAAAACGGTCAACTCTGCATCTTTCGTCGAGATCCGGGCGGCCTTCGTAACGGCAAGATTGTTCTCTGCCGCATCGATGGCTTCGCCGGCGATCAACCGGTCGCGCTCATCGAACAGTACAAAAGCGCCCGTGCGCTCAGCGCCGACAGTCTCGGCGAGGCTCGCGCGATCGTCCTCTCTTAGCTGAATCCAACCCACGAAGACATCGTGCTGACCGGCGACGAACACCTCTCGATACTGTGCGTCCTGGACCAGATCTTGGAGGATTGAGGCGTATACTGCGGGCTTTGTGAATCGGGCCTACTACACGTCGACCATCTCCGAATTCCGGGAGTCTTCTCCCGACGCCATCCTCGGAGTCATGACCCGTCATCACGAATTCGATTTGGTTGAACTTCAGCGGAACGCGTGGATCGACCAGACCACCATTCTCCGCCGAGCGCTGGCGCCCTTTGAGGGCTCGATCTACCTCGAGTTTGCAGTCCCTCGAATGGGAAAGAGGATCGATGCGTTGGTTATTATTGGCTCGGTGGTTTTTGTGATCGAATTCAAGATTAAGAAGAAGGTTT
>DASTBJ010000397.1:0-6583 GCA_035712125.1 Terriglobia bacterium | reverse complement strand
CGTGAAGGCTGGGGACATTCCGGGGATCGAGTTTCAGCGTTTCCTGGAGCTGGACAGCTGCCCCCTGCTTGTCGCCGAGTCTCCAGAGGACAGCGCCGTACATGCTGCGAGTATCCACGTTCCTGGGATTCAGTTCCACGGCCTTGGCGAACCACTTTCCAGCCTCCTCAAACTGACTTGCTTCGAAGAGTGCCAGCGCGTACCGCTTGACGACTTCCGGGTGCGTGGGATCTGCTTCGACGGCCTTCCGCATGGCAGCGAGCATCTGCTCGTTGTTCACATCGGGATGGCCACTGGGTACTTCAGACTGCGTCTGCGTTTCTGTCAGCGGTGGAGGCGGTTGCGACGAATGCGCACGATAGAAGGCAAAAACGTAGCCGCTCGATGCGCCGAGGATGATGCCGAGAACCGCGAAATGGAGATTGCGGGAGGAGAACATGCTTCACTCAAGAAGAGAAACGGGGAAATTTGAAATGCAGGATTCGTCCAATTTCAAATTTCCCCGTTTCTCTTCCAATTACTTCGTATTGCCCTTCGTCGCCGGCTGCTTGGGGGTTGTGGAGCCTCCCTTTGTCGGCGCCGGATTCTGGAAGGTTGTCGGTGCCGTCTTCTTTAATTCATCGATCAGGAGCTTCGCTGTCTGCGAGTCCTGACCTGTCGGCACGAGCTCGACATACTTTGCCAAATACATCATTGCTTCGCCCGTCTCGTTTTCGCCGATGAGCGTTATCCCGAGCTGGTAATAGGCGTTTGAGTACATCGGGTCGACTTCGATGGCTTTCTTGAAGAAAGTCACCGCGTCCTTGGGCTTGTTGCGGTTAACGAGGGTAGCGCCCATGTTGTAGTAGGCCATGCCGGCGCTGGCGGGATTGAGGGCGGCCGCTTTCTGAATCGAACCCTGGCCCTCATCCATCTTGCCGTTGGCGATCTGGGCGAGCGAGAGATTGACCCAGTATGCGGGCTCCGTCCCCTTGTATTCGATAGCTTTCTTGTAAGCGGTTTCCGCTTCGACGTAGTCCCTCTTCGCATCATAAGTCATCGCGAGGTTGGCCCAGATGATGTCGGCGACGTTTGGCGGAGGAGGCACCGGTATCGCGTCAATGGCGGCCTTGAACTTGGTGATGGCTTCGTCATAGTTCTTTGCGCCATGAGCGACCTTACCTTCTTCAAACGCCTTGTACATGACGCCGGCCTTGGCAGCTTGCTCCTCGAGTTTCTTTCGGAGTTCTTCACGCTCCTTTTCGTTGCCCGGGGCGGGGGTAACGTCAGCTGCGGCAGCCACAGGCGGCGCCGCCGGAGCTTTGCTGAGGTCGAAGTTGGCAACGGTGTCCAGGCCGGTCGCCAAATACAGCTCATCGCCGACCGCGTCACCCTTGACCATGACGGGCTGGTTGTTGACCACGACGGTGACTCTGACGCGTCCGATGTAAAGACCCGCCATCTGGTACCTGCCGTCGCGGCCGGTCTTGGTTTGCAGACGTTCCCGCACAACGATTCGTCCACTGTTGGTCACGAGTTGGTCGATCCAGATGACTGCCCCCTGAAGCGGCGTCGTACCGTCTCTGTCAATGACCCTCCCGACAAGCGTGCCGTTTTGCGCCTGCCCCAAAAGCGGCAGGGGCAACAGGACGGCTGCCAAAAGTAATGGCAGAATTCTAGAAAGTCGTTTCATCGGAAACCCTCCTAAAGACTTTTGAAAACTAATTTCTCGCATATTCCGGTTTCGTGCGGTAAACGACAGGATCGTCAATACCTGCCTCTTTAAATGCTCTGAGCCGCAGAGCACAGCTATCACAAACACCACAGGCCATATCCATATCCCGGTAGCAGGACCAGGTCAGTTCAAAGGGTGCCCCCAGTTCGCTTCCCTTTTTGACGATGTCCCGCTTCAAGAGCGAGATCAGGGGTGTCTCCACCGTAATATTTGTCTCCGGCCGTGTTCCCGCGCGAATGAGCGAGTTCATGGCCGCATAATATTCGGGCCTGCAGTCCGGGTACCCGGAACTGTCCTCGCAAACCGCGCCAATAAAGATCTTCGATGCCCCCAGCACTTCCGCCCACGATGTGGCGATGGCCAGAAAGTGCGCATTTCTGAATGGTACGTAAGTATTCGGAATATTTTTGTTTGACAGATCGGCGTCGTGAATCTCGACCCTGGTATCTGTCAAACTCGACCCTCCGATTTCCGAAAAGTAGTCCAGCTGTGCGACCAACCGTCTGGATGCCTTGAAGTGATCTGCCAGCGCGTTGAAGCACTCCCGTTCACGGCGCTCCGTCCGCTGGCCGTAACTGGCATGCAGGACGGCCAAATCATAGTTACGCGCCGCAATAGCAGCCGTTACACAACTATCCATGCCGCCGCTCATTAAAATGACGGCGGTTGGTCTTATGGCCATCAACGTCTGATTCTAGGGGCTGAAACTCCACAAGTCAAAAGGGTTTACACCCCACGCACGTGGGGTCCCCAGATGTATTTGTGTGCTTGCAGTTGCAAACGGACGGGCAGGTTGTCCTCAAGGATCCACGCTGCCAGATCCCTGGCCGGAAGTTCCTCGTGGGACGGAGAAAACAGGACGGGATTCGGCCGGTCCTGGAACTTCTGGCGAACGACCTCCCGGCTCCACTCGTAGTCGCCGCGATCGGTGATTACGAACTTGAACTCGTCGTGCGGCTGCGCCAGTTCGAGGTTATGCCAGCAAAAGGTTTCGCCCTCATGACTGCCGGGGGTTTTGATATCCACGATTTTGATCACGAGTTTTGGGACCCGCTGGATATCGACATGTCCGCCGGTTTCGAGCATCACGGTATAGCCGCGGTCGAGGAGAGCGTCCATGAGGGGATAAACTTCATCCTGCTCCAGGGGCTCACCGCCGGTGATTTCGACCAGCCGAGCAGGGTACGAGGCGATCCTCGATAGCAGGGAAGGGAGGGAAATTTCTTCGCCTCCTCCATAGGAGTATTTGGTATCGCAGTATCCGCACCGAAGCGAGCAGCCGGTCAGCCGGACGAAGATGCATGGCTTCCCGACGTGGGTAGATTCGCCCTGAATAGAAAAGAAAATTTCGGTGATACGCATGTTCGGCCGGGCTTTCTTAAAACGGCTGTTCTTCCCTCATGAACTCTACCAGATCCTCGACACTGTCGGTGACGCGGTAGTCCGGCAAGCTGGCCATAAACAGCTTGCCGTAGCCCTTCGTGCTGAGCCGATTGTCCAATATTGCCAGGATTCCGCGATCTGATTTGGAGCGGATGAGTCGGCCCAGGCCCTGCTTGAGGCGCAGGATCGCGTGCGGCAGCTGATAGTCGGAAAACGCGTTCCCGCCTTCGCGTTCCACGCGAGCCATGCGTGCGCTGACGAGCGGATCTGACGGGACCTGAAACGGCAGCTTGTCGATGATGACGGCACTGAGGGCTTCGCCTTTGACATCAACGCCCTGCCAGAAGCTCGACGTGGCGAAGAGGACCGCGTGGGGAGTGATCTTAAATTCCTCAAGCAATCGGCTTTTTCCTGCAGTCCGTGACTGGATCAGACAAGGCCATGGCAAATCACGAGAGATAGCCTCGTATGCTGCGATCATCTGCTGGTAGCTGGTGAAGAGGACAAAGGCGCGGCCCCGTGACGCGTTGAGAATGTTCTTAATCTCTTCAACGGCCCGGTTCAGGTAAGACGGATGGCGATAGTCAGGCATGCGCTGCGGCACGTACAGCATTGCCTGGTTGCGAACATCAAACTCGGTGGAGAGTCTCATCTCTTCGCCGGCGTCGAGTCCGATGCGCTGGCGGAAGTAGCCGAAAGATTCGGCTACCGTCAGCGTCGCAGACGTGAGGACGCATGCAGGGAGTCGCTCGAAGAGTCGTTCCCGTAGCATGCCCGATACGTCCACGGGGCAAGCCTCCAGGAAGAGCCCACGTCCCCGCCGCTCAATCCACGAGACGTAATTTTCCAACATTCCGTTGCGGAACACCTCGAGTTCGGCGGCAATCTCTCCGGCTCGGCGTTCAAGGGCCTCCCACTCGCCCGAAAAGTCCTTCTGCTTCTTGAGCACTTGCCGCGCCTCCTGCAGGGCCCCGATCAGCGCGTCCATTCCGTCGAACTGGTGGAAGTTGTCCACCGCATGCCGTCCCTCTCTCATCAGCGCCAATCCGCCAAAGAACCGGTCCGAAGCCCTTTGGACACTGGAGAGATCCTCCAGCTCCGTTTCCGACCGGTCTGCGAGGCGTTTGGCATCGCCCACCAACTCGCCGATGCGGAAATTGCTGACGTGAAACCCAAAATATTCGGTAGCGATCTCTTCGAGTTCGTGAGCTTCATCGAAGATGACGGCCGCATAGTCCGGGAGGATGCCTCCCATGTCCGCTTCACGGATAGAGAGGTCGGCAAAAAACAGGTGGTGGTTGACGACCACGATGTCCGCTTCCATAGCCTTCTGGCGCATCAGTGTGAGAAAGCAGCGCTCGTAGTCCACGCACTTCGTCCCCAGGCAGCGGTCACGCCTCGCATCGAGTTGTGACCACAGGTCGCCGTCGATATCGGTTCCGAGTTCGGCATGATCGCCGGTCTCGGTTATCTGGGACCAGGCGAGAATCTTTCTGAAAGCACGAAGGTCATTTGCGGAAAACAGCCCCTCGGCATGAGCGGTCTCAAGCTTCAGCCTGCACAGGTAGTTGTTGCGGCCTTTGAGGTATGCGGAGCGGATCGGGCGTTCGAGAATCCTCTCCAGCAGGGGAATGTCTTTATAAAATATCTGATCCTGCAGTGTTTTCGTTCCCGTGGAGACCACGATCCGCTGGCCATGAATAAGCGCAGGCAGGAGGTACGCCAGGGTTTTGCCGGTGCCGGTCCCGGCCTCGATGATCACGTGGCCCTGGCTATCCAGCGCGTTATGAACGGCTTCGGCCATGCGAATTTGGGAGGGGCGGAACTCGTAATCGCCCAGCTTTTGCTCCAGGACTCCGCCGGGGCCGAAGAACTCGTTCATGGCCCGCTAAGTGTATACTTTCCAACTCCGGTTAGGAACGTAGCTTCCAGCGCCGGTGAAGGGATTGGCATTTGGTATCCATCAGGTTGCTTCAGTTCGGCGGTGTAAAGGTTCAGGAAGCGCCCACCGAGTTGAAGGCTATGCTGGAGGGGTTGACGACGGACATCACCGACCGGTACAAGACCACGACGATCAGCGAGATTCCTGTCGTGAAGGCGGTTCGGACGATCTTTCATAAAACGGGCGTGGATCCGACGCGGTACCGGCCGTCGTCCGAAGCGCTGGTACGGCGCGTGACAAAGGGTAAGGGACTGTATTTCATTAACTCGGCTGTGGATGTCGTGAATTACTTTTCCCTGAAGACCTTGCTACCGATGGGAGTTTTTGACGCGGACTGTGTGAAGCCTCCGCTGGAATTTAGAGCGGGACGAGAGGGCGAAACCTATCAGGGCGTCGGCAGAGACGTACTCAACCTGACAGGTTTTCCGTTGCTGGCCGATGCAGAGGGCCCCTTTGGGAGTGCCGTTTCCGACTCGGTGCGCACACGGGTGACGGCCGGAACGACGACGCTGCTCTGGGCGACGTTTGTGCCCCCCGAAGTATCGCCGCCTGATTTTGAAGAGTTTGCTGCCACGATGATTCGGTTTAACGGAGGGGCAGTTGATCAAAATACCGTCTTCCGTATTGCGTGAGGTGTATGACCATATGGAGGCCTCATATCCGCATGAGTGTTGCGGCCTCCTGGTCGGAAGGATTGTCAACGAGAACGAACGTGTGGTGCAGACTTTTCGCAAGTGCAGGAACTTGAATACCGAGCGCGCGCATGATCGCTACGAAATGGATCCCAAGTGCTGGCTGAATACAGAGCGTGAATTCGACAACAGCCCGTGGGCGATTGTCGGGATTTATCACTCACATCCCGACCATCCCTCGCGTGCATCTCAAACCGACACAGATGCGGCCTGGCCGAATTATTCTTATGTGATTGCGTCCGTTCAGAAAGGAACGGTCGCAAGCACTCAGAGCTGGATGTTGAACGAATCCGAGAAGAAATTTTACGAAGAAGCAGTCGTCGTTGATGAAGGAGATCGAAAATGAGCGTAACCGTGAGAATTCCCAGTCCGCTGCGACCCGTAACTGGTGGACTTGGAGAGTTAAAGGTTGAGGGGGCGACCGTCGGGGACGTGCTGCGGAAACTCGATGCTCAATACGCCGGCTTTGCGGAGCGTGTATTCGACGAGAACGGAGTCAAGCGATTCATCAACGTGTATGTGAACGAGGACAACGTCCGGGATAAGAAGAACCTCGACACGGAAGTGAAGCCGGGGGATACGATCTCGATACTCCCGTCCATTGCCGGCGGAAATTAGAAGAAATCCGATTTCCGATTTCTTCCATAACCCGAATTTCCCTCGGATCCGCCCTTTTTATTCGAATAGTCCCGTCATCAGCTTCAACAGCTTTTCGTAATTTTCACGCGCCATGTGTACAGTCCCGCCATGGACGTCCAGTTCGATCGAATTTCCGTTCCGCAGCACAACCTGGACAAACCGTCCCTCATTCAGCTTAGGCGACCGCATCAAAACTGCATTCGAGACCCCATC
>DASTBJ010000396.1:0-7932 GCA_035712125.1 Terriglobia bacterium | reverse complement strand
CGGAAAGACACCCGCCTTTTGATGGAAGGTATTGCGCTAACCGGCGCCTGGGTGGACAGGGAGAAGGGGCTGCTTTCGCTGATCGCGCTGGAACTGGGCGTTTCCTCTCGTCTGGTGTCGCGACTAAAGCAAGGTGAGCGTGTTGTAGTCATGGGCCCCACCGGTACGCCCAGCGAAGTCGGCCGTTCGGAGAATGTTCTGCTGCTCGGTGGAGGTCTGGGTAACGCCGTGCTCTTTTCGATTGCGAGGGAGATGCGCGAGAAGGGCAATCGCGTGATTTATTTTGCCGGCTATAAAAAGGGTGAAGATCTCTTCAAGCGCGAGGAAGTTGAAGAAGGCACAGACCAGGTGATCTGGAGTACCGACATGGGTGCGGAAATCGCACCGCATCGTTCCCAGGACCGGCATTTCCGCGGGAACATCGTGCAATCGGTTCTGGCTTACGGGAAGGGGGAGATGGGCCAGCCGTTGGTCCCTCTTTCAGAAATTGACCGCATTATCGCAATCGGTTCCGACCGAATGATGGCTGCCGTCAAAGATGCGCGACATGGCGTTCTACAGCCGCTATTACGGCCTGATCATATTGCGATCGCCAGCATTAACTCTCCGATGCAGTGCATGATGAAGGAAGTTTGCGCTCAATGCCTGCAGAAACACGTCGATCCCGCGACAGGGAAAGAAACGATCCTCTTTTCATGTCTGAACCAGGACCAGCTGATGGATCACGTCGACTTCAAGAACCTCAATACGCGTCTCCAGCAGAACACTGTTCAGGAAAAACTCAGCAGTCTCTGGCTGGATTACCTGCTCGCCGACTGATTTGGCTGCCGTTACTGGGAGACCTTCGCTTTCGTACAATGGCGATCGAACGCGGCAGTCAATTCACTTGCGATCTGCGGCGCCTCGCGTCCTTCGATCTGATGGCGCTGGAGGATGTAGACGAGTTCTCCGTCCCGAAGTAAACCGACAGACGGCGACGATGGCGGATAACCTTTGAAATAGCTGCGCGCGTGGTCCGTCGCTTCAATATCCGCGCCGGCGAAAACAGTAACAACTCTATCCGGCAGCGTCTTGTTCGTCAGAGCCATAGCGATTCCGGGACGTGCTTTGCCCGCGGCGCAGCCGCAGACGGAATTGACGATCACCATTACGGTACCCGGTTGGTGGATCGCGGCGTCCACTTGTTCCGGCGTGCGCGTTTCCTGAACGCCAAGCTGTGTCAGTTCGTCGCGCATCGGTTTAATAAGAACTTCCGGATATGGCATAACGTTACCCTCCTGAAACCTGTGTTACTGGCTGTCTCGAACGGACTGCCGTCCAGACGCGGAACAGTAATAGTAACCCGACCGCGATAGCATAGCGAGCGGGGTATCGGATATCTGCTTTAACCAGCCAGAGATAGTGGAGAACGCCGGCAATCGCACTGACATAAATGAGGCGATGCAGCATCTGCCAGCGCCTGCCACCCAGTCGGGCGATCCATTTCTTTGTGGACGTAATCGCCAGCGGAATCATGAGGACGAATCCGGTAAAACCGACAGTGATATACGGTCGTTTGGCGATGTCGTTCGCAATCTCGGAAACATTCAGACTGGCAATGGACAGCACATAGATGGTGAAGTGCAGACATCCATAGAAAAACGCAAACAACCCCAGCATTCGCCGGAACCGCACCAGCTGGTTCCAGCCGGTTAATCGACGCAGCGGAGTAATCGCAAGCGTTAGAACGAGAAAGCGGAGAATCCAGTCCCCCGTAGTATGGGTGATTCTTTCAATGGGGTTGGTCCCCAGGTTTGCTGTGACCAAACCCCAAAGGAGAACTAGAAATGGAACCAGACAGAGGAAAAAGACGAGAATCTTCAGTGCCTTGATCAAAAGTTGACCCGAAGATCCATGCCCCTGTACATGCGCTCCACGTATTCCGTGTAGCCGTTGAAAAGCTGCGTCTTGATCGGTCTGAGCTGGTCAAACAACCCGCCCGTCAATCGGGATTCCGTAGCCTGACTCCACCTTGGATGATCAACCGCCGGATTGACGTTGGCATAGAAACCGTACTCGTGGGGTGCTTCTTCGGCCCACGCCGTAAGCGGCATCTTGTCGGTAAACTCGATCTTCGCGATAGCCTTGACCCCTTTAAAGCCGTACTTCCAGGGTGTAATGAGTCGTAAGGGCGCTCCGTTCTGGGCGGGGCCCTCCTTACCGTAAACGCCGATGGCCAGGAGTGTTAACTCGTTCATGGCCTCATCCATTCGGAGGCCTTCGGTGTAGGGCCAGTGAAGTATGGGCCTGCGTTGTTCCGGCATGCGATCCGGTGCGTAGAGTGTCTGGATCTTGATGAATTTTGCTGAAGGTAACGGCTCCAGCTTGTTGATAAGTGTTGCCAGTGGGAAGCCGCGCCATGGAATCACCATGGACCACCGCTCGACGCACCTCATGCGATAGATGCGGTCCTCCATCGTGATCCCTTTGAGCAGGTCATCGATATGATAGGTTGCCGGTTTCTTCACCATGCCGCTGACGGCAATGGTCCAGGGGCGCAACTTGAAGCCTTTGGCGTTAAGAGCCGGTTCGTCCTTGCCCGTGCCGAATTCGTAATAGTTGTTGTAGCTTGTTACATCCCGCTCCGGAGTCCGCATTTCTTCGGTATCGTACTTCGAGCTGGCGAAACTCGACGTTGGAACAAGAGCACCCATGCCGGCGGCGGTGAGAGTGGCCGCTGCCGCCTGAAGGAATTGACGCCGGTTTCGATACACATATTCCGAAGTGATTTCGGAGGATGGGATATCCGTTGCTTTCTTAATCAGCATGATGACCCCCTGGGCAGAATTGCCCTCTATTCTACACCCATCGCGTCTACACCATTGCGCGGTCTCGCCAACCGGCCCGACTCCGGGAGTTAACCCAGGAGCTGCCGGAGCACGAATTGCAGAATACCGCCATGCTGGTAGTACTGCAATTCATAGGGCGTATCGATGCGGCACGTCGCTTCGATGGTTTTTGACTGACCGTTTTCCGCCGTGACAACGAGCGACAATCGCTGCCCGGGTTTGAGTCCGGCCGCAATACCTGGAATGTCAAATGTCTCGAAACCGGTCAGCCCGAGACTTTCGGCAGTTTGCCCGGTCGCGAACTGGAGCGGCAGAATGCCCATTCCCACAAGGTTACTGCGGTGTATGCGCTCGAAGCTTTCCGCGAGAACTGCCCGGATACCCAGGAGGCAGGGACCTTTGGCCGCCCAGTCTCGGGAAGACCCTGAACCGTATTCTTTGCCCGCAATTATCATCAATGGTACGCCTTCCTGCTGATATTGCATGGCAGCGTCATAAATCGTCGTCTGAGTCTTTTCTGGCAAATGAACAGCCAAACCACCCTCTGTGCCCGGCAGCATCAGGTTTCGCAGTCGGACGTTCGCGAACGTCCCGCGCATCATGACTTCATGGTTTCCCCGGCGGGCACCGTAAGAGTTGAAGTCTTTCGGAGGTACTCCGTGGGATTGCAGGTATTTTCCGGCGGGACCGTCGGCCTGAATGGAACCCGCGGGCGAAATGTGATCCGTCGTCACGGAATCTCCAAGGACGGCAAGAACTCGGGTACCGCGAATATCGGTCAATGGGGGCGCATGCTTCGGCATGTTTTCGAAGAATGGCGGGCGTTTCACATACGTCGATGTTTCGTCCCACTGAAAGAGGTCTCCCGACGGCGCCTCGAGAGCTTTCCATCGTTCATCGCCCTCTAGCGACTCTTCATACGCCTTCTGGAACATTTCGGCACGCATTGTCGATTGGATGGCGTCTTGAACCTCCTTTTGCGTTGGCCATACGTCGCGGAGGTACACGGGCTGGCCGTTGGAATCCTTGCCGAGCGGTTCCGAAGTAAGGTCCATGTCGACGTGTCCCGCGATTGCGTAGGCGACCACAAGCGGAGGTGAGGCCAGATAGTTCGCGCGAACCTGCGGGTTAATCCGGCCTTCGAAATTCCTGTTACCGCTCAGGACGGAAGCCACGACGAGAGAACCATCTTTTACCGCCCTGGACACAGCATCCGGCAACGGACCGCTATTACCGATGCAGGTTGTACATCCATAGCCGACAAGGTGGAAGCGCAGTTTTTCGAGATAGGAAAGCAGACCCGTTGCACGCAGGTAATCTGTCACGACGCGAGAGCCCGGCGCGAGGCTGGTCTTTACCCACGGCTTTACGTTCAGTCCTTTTTCGACCGCCTTCCTCGCCAGAAGTCCGGCGGCGACCATCACCGAGGGATTGGAGGTGTTCGTACAACTTGTGATTGCGGCGATGACAACGGACCCGTCCTGGAGGTCGTATTTATTGCCGTTGTCCGCAACGGGTACTTTGCCGGCGCTCTGGGTTTTCATCAGGCCAGGCAAGGCTTCGCGGAAAACCTGTTTGGACTTCGCCAGCGGAACGCGGTCTTGCGGCCGCTTGGGGCCGGCCATGCTGGGTTCAACGCTGGAGAGGTCCAGTTCGAGGCTGTCGGTAAACACGGGATCAGGACTGGCGGCGGTCCTGAAGAGCCCTTGCGCTTTCGCATACGCCTCGACCAGGGCGATCTGTTCCGGCTTGCGGCCCGTCAACGTCATGTAAGCCAGGGTTTCGTCATCGATGGGGAAGAACCCGATCGTCGCCCCGTACTCCGGCGCCATGTTCGCGATGGTCGCCCGGTCAGCGAGGCTGAGGCTTGCCACCCCTGCTCCATAGAATTCTACAAACTTGCCCACGACACCTTTTTTGCGAAGCATCTGGGTGACCGTTAAAACAGCGTCTGTCGCGGTAACGCCTTCACGCAGACGGCCGCTGAGTTTGAAGCCCACAACCTGCGGTATGAGCATGGAGAGCGGCTGTCCCAGCATTGCGCCTTCGGCTTCGATTCCGCCGACGCCCCACCCGACGACGCCAAGCCCGTTGACCATTGTGGTGTGCGAGTCCGTCCCGACCAGCGTGTCCGGGTATGCACACATCGCGCCGTCCATTGTGCCCGCATAAACGACCGGCGCCAGGTATTCGATGTTCACCTGATGAACAATTCCCACGTCGGGAGGCACGACCCGGAAGTTTCGGAAAGCCTTCTGGCCCCATTTGAGAAAAATGTAACGCTCGCGGTTGCGTTCGAGTTCGCGATCCGCGTTGAATGCGAATGCTTCAGGAGTTCCAAACTGGTCGACCTGAACGGAATGGTCGATGACAAGGTCCACCTGCTGAAGCGGGTTGATCTTTCCGGGGTCGCCGCCCATCTTCTTAATGACGTCGCGCATCGTGGCCAGATCTACAACGGCAGGCACACCCGTGAAGTCCTGCATCAGGACTCGCGCGGGCCGAAACGCAATCTCCTTGTCCTGTGGGAGCGCGCTGGCGGAACGCACCAGCGCCAGAACATCATCCTTCGATACGGTCGACCCGTCTTCGAAGCGCAGGAGGTTTTCCAGCATTATTTTGAGAGAGAACGGCATTCCTGCAATGGCGCCCGCGCCTGCCTTTTCTGCCAGTTCCAGCGAGAAGTAGTCGTATCGCGAGCCACCTGCCGTGAGTGTTGATTTCGAACCGAAGCTGTTCATAATGAGTTCCTTGTCTTCTGAAAAACGAGCATTGTAGCGCGGACGATTCCTAACCCGCCAGACTCACGCCGAGAAGTCTTCCTATGCCAAATGTCACGATGGCGGCAAGCGCCCCGATGCCTACCATGCGAAAACCGCTGTAAGCGATGCTGCGTCCGGTGAAGATGGATATAGCAGCTCCAACGGTGAAGAGGGAGATGCCGCAGGTAATCGCGCTGACATAAAGGGATGTAGAACTGCTCATCAGCAGATACGGAATCACCGGTATTACCGCACCGACGGCAAACGCAATAAACGAACTCAGGGCGGCAGTCCATGGTGAGCCGAGCGACTCCGGGTCCAATCCCAGTTCTTCGCGCGCGAGAGTCTGAATGGCCGTCTCCGGGTTCGAAAGAATCTGAGTGGCAAGTGTGTTGGCCTGGTCAACAGGTACGCCCTTCGCCTGATAGATCAGGGAAAGTTCTTCGTGTTCTTCTTCCGGCGAAGCTTCGAGTTCCTGTGATTCAAGAGCCAGTTGCTGTTCGTAGAGTTCACGCTGAGATCGAACGGAAATGTATTCGCCCGCTGCCATGGAGAAGGCACCAGCGAGAAGTCCTGCGACACCGGCCAGCAACACGAAACGTGGTTCCGCGCTGGTTCCGGCGATGCCCATGACCAGTCCGAAATTCGAGATAAGCCCGTCATTGACGCCAAAGACTGCGGCGCGAAGGCTGCCTCCATAGTTTTGACTGTGCCACCGCTCGGCTTTGACGATGGATTGGACGCCGGCTGCCGCATTCTCCTGCATCATCAATTGGAGCGTTCGGCTGTGCGATCGTTCCGCTGCCGGCATTCCTGTGGCTTCAGCCTGCCCGACATATTCACCCTGATCCCGAAACTCGAGTCCGCTGACGATCGGCAGGACGTGCTGGGTTCCGAAGGTACGGGATATCCATCCCAGCAGCCGGACGCGAAAGCTGGGTCTGTAGGCGGGAACGGCAACACCATTGTCCTGCAGGAGCTTCGCCCAGCGCACTGCATGACGCTCTTCGGCCATGGCCAGCTTTTCGAATATCTCCGACTTTTGAGAATTATTCTCCGCTCTGGCAAGCGCGCGGTAGAGCGCAATACCTTCCTGTTCCTTGAGGTAATTCGTCTTGTATCGACGAATGTCGGAATGTGTGGCGCTCACGACGCTATCTTACACGCCCGGGTGACAAAAGTTCGTTATAGTTGGCCGCGTGTGGAAGGGCAGACTGCTCATTGTTGCCGCCGCGGTGATTGCCTATCTGCCGGCGCTCAATAACGATTTCATCGCTGACGACTGGGTCATTCTGCACCGCGTGGAGGTGCTGAAGGTTGATCCGCTTTATCTCAACGAATCGGTCCCCGAGAATTTTCGGCTCACGAGTTACGTGGTCTTTGCCCTGCTGAAGACGGCGTTCGGATATCACGCCACCCCGTACTACGTTTTCAACATTCTGCTCCATGCTCTGAATTGTTTGATGCTGTCTGCAATCGTTCGTACCATTTCCGGGGAAGACGCGGTGGCCTTGCTGAGCGGCCTGATGATGGCTGTGTTTCAGGCACCCCAGGAAGCGGTCATGTGGCTGGCCGCCATGAACGAAACCCTGAGTGCCTTTTTCATATTCGCGACATTCCTTCTCTGGTTTCACGGGCACCGCGTTCCTGCGACGCTGACATTCGCTGCCGCACTCTACTCCAAGGAATCCGCAGTAATTCTAATCGTGCTCCTTCCGCTTGTGGAATGGATGCGAGGCCGGCGGGCGTCGTTGACGGATTATTGGATTCTCGCGGCGCCGGCGTCGGTCTTTGTGATCCTGTTTCTTTCAACGCTTTCTGCAAATTTCCAGGTTGGACAAGGCACGTACGCTTTGAGCTTCAGGGGTGCGCTCGTGCTGTTGAAGAGTTTGCACCGCCTTTTCTGGCCGTGGGGTTACGCAATCGCTTTGGCCGCGATAGTCGCGAATAGAGGCAAGTTAAGCTGGAGATTTCCCGGTTGGGCCGCGCTCATCCCCGTGACCATGCTTCCGTATATCTTTGTCACCTATACGAACAACATACCCAGCAGGCAAACGTACCTGGCCTCAGCCGTGTTCGCACCGCTGCTGGCGGCCGGCATTCTCTCGTTGCATACGAAAACCTGGCGGGCCGTCATGGCTGCCGGTTTCATCGCGGGCAACATGATCTATATGTGGACCGTGAAAGACTCGCAGATGGAAGCGCGCGCCTTGCCGACAACGGCGCTCGCCAAAGTTTTGCACCAGTTTTCTCCTCAAGATATGCGGATCCGCGGTTTCGAGTATCCGGTCGATTTGATTGTGAAGGGCGTGGCGGTGTCACTTCCAGGCTGGAGCTGGGAC
>DASTBJ010000395.1:0-4327 GCA_035712125.1 Terriglobia bacterium | reverse complement strand
TCCAACCTATCGTCGTCTGGGTGATGGAGACATCTACAAAGGCTTCGAAATCCTCGGAAAGATGACTTATCCGGACGCTCACGCCGAGGTCATGAAGACCGGTTCAGCCAATCCTGTGATTAAAGGAACGGAAAACACCTACCAACATGCGGACGGCGCCCATCCGATCGGGTGCGTCGACTGTCACAGCCCGGCCACGATGGAACTGCGCGTGACACGGCCGGGTTTCATTCGTGGAATCCAGGCGCTTGCTGCGAGCAAGGAACCCGTTCCGCACATACCATCCATCGAGCGGTGGCGGTCGGGAAATCGCGGAACGCCATACGACCCGAACACCGACAGCACCCGTCAGGAGATGCGATCATTCGTTTGCGGGCAATGCCACGTCGAGTATTACTGCGGCCCGAAAACCACGCTCTTTTATCCATGGAACAACGGCTTGAAGGTGGAACAAATCGAAGCGTTTTACGATGCCTATAAGTTCGACGACGGACATCGGTTCTACGATTGGCAGCATCAGGAAACCGGGAGTGAAGTCCTGAAGGCGCAGCATCCCGAATTCGAAATGTGGAGCCAGGGCATTCACGCGCGATCAGGCGTCTCCTGTGCGGACTGTCACATGCCGTACACACGCGAAGGAGCATTGAAGATTTCCGATCACTGGGTCCGAAGCCCCCTGTTGAATATTTCCCGTTCCTGCCAGGTTTGCCATGTCTACCCCGAGTCGGAGATCCAGGCGCGCGTCGACGCCATTCAGAGTCGCACCAACATGGTGATGCAGAGAGCGGCGACGGCGCTTACGGACATGCTGGACGCCATATCCGCCGCAAAGAAGGCGGGCGCGCCCGCAGCAAAGCTCGCGCCACTTCTGGAACTGCAACGGAAGGCGCAGTGGCGTTTGGACTTTGTGGCCGCGGAGAATTCGATGGGATTTCATGCGCCGGCCGAAGCGATCCGCATCCTGGCCGAGTCGATCGACTATTCGCGGCAGGCGCAGGCACAGGCACGGTAAGATTCACCAGCGCGAGAACAGGCTTCCACAAGCATGACTCAATTCCAGTAAGATACACGGGTGTGCTTGAACCTGAAGCCGGTCGCTTCATCCTTTTTGCTCGATCCTCACCCTCCCCTGCGCCTGTCGGATTCGAACAAATGGTTTCTTTGCGGTACGTGGTCAGCCAATAAATGACCGCAGGTCGCTACGCCTTTCCGCTCCTCTGCTGGGTGTTCTTTCTGTTGGCCGCCATGCTCACAGCGCTCGTCGTTCCAGTCGGCGAAGGATTTGATGAACCGTGGCACATGGGTTACGTGCAGTACGTCGCCACGACTGGAGCGCTTCCTCCGAGCCCGCACCTTCGACTCTCCCGCGAAATGCAGGAGTTTTTGGAGATCGGACCAGTGGGTACCGTCTTAGACCGCCTTTACCCCAAACTGCAATCGCACGACAGCTATTGGATGGCAGATCCCGAGACCAGAAATCAAAAGGACACGCGCGCCCGGAATCTCCGATTCTCCGCCGCATACGTCGAGGCGGACAGCGGGTTTGAGCAGTATGAAAGCCATCAGCCTCCCCTGTATTATTTGTTGTGCGCGCCGGTATTCAAGCTGTGGACGGCAACGTCCTTGCCCTCCGCGTTCCTGCTCGTGCGGATCTGGTCCGTGCTGATAGCGTCTACGTTGATACCCCTTACGTTTTTGCTGTCGCGTGAGGTCTCACAATCCGTATCCATCGCCAACGCTGCAACGCTGCTGACCGCAATGTTTCCCGGCATCTATCCCGATCTGGTCCGTGTGTCAAACGATGCATTGGCAGTTCCACTCGCGACTGCCGCTTGTTTGATGCTCGCGCGATATGTCAGAACCCGATCGACACGAGACGCGGGCGGTCTTGGATTGATACTCCTGACCGGGCTTGCCACTAAGGCGTTCTTCATCCCGATTTTCGGCTGTGTTCTGCTTAACATGTTGATGCTGCGAGCTCCGCTGGTGGCGGGATCATTTCTGGCTTTGACGCTACCGGGATGGATTTTCTACATTCGCAATGCGACGATCACCGGTTCTTTTACCGGACTGCCCGAGACGGTGCAGGCGCAGACTTCCGTTGTTTCGTCATTTACTGTCGTGTTGCAGATCGACTGGATCGGGGTCATACGGTTGGCCGCTGCAACACACATCTGGACCGGATTCTGGTCTTTGCTTCCCCTTCGCTCATGGATGCATCAAACTGTATTTTGTGTATTCCTGCTGGCAAGTGCAGGATTCGTCCTGCACTTGCTCAAGAGCAAGCATGCAACCGCGCGCGTCCTCTCCGTCCTGTACATAACGTATCTGCTGGCCCTGATGTATTACGCCACCCAGACCTTCCAAAGCACCACGCAGGCGATCATTCAAGGCTGGTACATCACGCCGTTTGTGGCATTCGAAGCGTGCGTGTTTACGCTCGGCGTCGCCCAGCTTCTTAAAGGCGGATACCGTACGGCTGCGGTCTCTATCGCAGCCTTCGCGCTCCTGGCTCTTCTCATTTACGGCACACTGTTCGTGGCAGCGCCTTATTACACCGGATTCACCTCACACGCTCCATCGGGTCACTTGCGGCCCTATAGCCCGGCAGTCGCAGATATTCCAATCATCAGCGCACGAGCGGTTCGATTGTTCCCGCTTCTGCCCACATTGAGTATCCCGGTGGTTTCTCTTGCGGTGCTATCTCTGGGCCTCAGCCTGATTGCAGGATTTGTTAAAAAGGAGTCGAAACGCCCTGACGGGCCAATCGAATAAACAAGCGCCGGCGCCGCGTGAAACGATTCCGAGACGATTGGATTACGGGACGTGTAACCGGATCGGCAAGTGCTTTGAATATCGGGCATAGTCCGGATCTACGCTAAAGATCGCCACATCGTGGCGAATTGCGCAGGCGCAGACAAGCATGTCCACCGGATCGCCGGTAAGGCCTGCACTCCGGCAAAGATTGAAACACTCTGCCGCGCGATCGTGGTCGGCGATTGATGTGGTCAGATGTGGAAATGTGTCCAGGGCTTCTTTCAGACGTTCGAACTGGACCTGATCGCGGACTCCGCTCAGGACTTCCTGCCGTAGGATTCCAATCAATGCAGTTTCCGCCTTGAGCGATCTGCGCTTCCATTCATTCACCACCGCCACATCGGCTGCGCTCATTGGCGCCTTTGCACGGCGACGTAAAGCCAGGGACCAGACGGATGCAGGCGGATTCATCAATCGTGCCTTTCGGCAGGCATGCGTGAACCTCATCGTCGGCATTGATAGCTTCAGCTGTGCCATTCTGCAAAAGGAGGCATGCTGATGAATGAGAGACCGAACATTCCTCGAATGGTGATAGCTACTCTAGAGCCATGACGGTCACGGTGGCGTCTGTAGATGTACGCGGAGCTACGCGAACCCGAACGCCGCGGCCTTCATAGGCACTGAGAAAGAGCTCGTCTTCTTCCGGTTCGCCGCCGGGCAGCGTTGGCCAAGCGAAGAGCTTATATTCTCCTGGGGCGATGCCGCTAAAGCGGAACTGTCCGCGGTCATTCGCGGGCATCCTTTTATAGAGCTCGGCGTTCCCTCTACGCGGTGCTGAGGGCACCAGGACAACTCCGGCTCTCGGGACAGTTTGCCCCAGGGCATCCCGCACAATGCCTTGAACGAGGCCGCCCCTGCAGGCTGACGGCAATTTCGATTTCCCCGTATTGGCTCTCAGACCGAATCGTCCCGCCAGTGTAAACACTGACGCCCCCCTGCCGAATGTCCGCGATGTACGCGTCGGGACGCAGGCCGCTTACGACGATGTTGTAGGTGACGTTCGCTGTCAGGCCGAGTAATGTGAATTGGCCCGTTTGGGGGTTTGCATCACCCCTGGATAGAAAACGCTTCTGGTCAGACTGCCGGTCTGACGTGTTTCCAGAGGATCCGAAATATCCACGCGGAGGTAGTATTCGCCATCGCCGTACAGAGGTGTGCGGTACTCCCCACGATCGTTGGTTCGCGCCGCCCAGGGGCCCGTGAAAGCCCGGGATTGGACGCTGGCCGGCGACAGCATGCGAAGACCGAGTCTGTGACTCACGGACCAGGCCGTTACTGTCGCGTCAACTATAGGGTTACCATCTTCGTCCAAAACGCGCCCGCTGATCGCCGCCACACGATTGAGATAAACATCGTGCTTATGGGCCGGTTCTTCCGCGCGAAGCACGGCCCAGATGCTGCTTGCAGTCGGCAGAGCGTATCCCTTGTGCTCCAGCTGAAGTTCGAAGAGGCCGTAAGGCAGGTTCTTGAACGACGCCTGCCCTCTCGCGTCCGTGAAAACCGTAGAAAT
>DASTBJ010000394.1:0-4816 GCA_035712125.1 Terriglobia bacterium | reverse complement strand
GACATCAGGTCCAGCCGAACGCCGTTCAGCGAATCCTGGAAACCCTCGGTAGACCCGTCGGACGGCTGTTTCAGTACGCCCGCGACAGCCAGAACCCCGCCTTAAAGGGCATTTCCGAGCGCGTTCAGGGATGGATTCAGGAAGGGCTCATCAAGACCGTTCAGGCGGCCAGTCGATTTACCGGCACCGAAGAGGTCACGCGACGAGTCGAGGCCATGGACATCCACGTTGCGGACATCGAGTCGATGCGGTACCTGCCGATGAGCAAGCTCGACAAAGTCGCGGACTCGTTCAAGATGAGTAATCGCGTGCTTCTGGGATTGGAAGGCGCATTACTCGGAAGCGCAACGACGCTGGCGGAGGGAGTTCCCGGCGCCCAGCTGGTTATCCCTTCTCTCATTCTCGCCGACGTAACAGCGTCGGTTACTCTTCTTTCCCGGCAGACCTGTATCCTTTCCAGCGTCTATGGATTCTCACCGAAGACTCCGGAAAACCTGCCGCATATCCTTGCCGCAATGGCGCCTCAGACGACAACGTCCGACGAAGGCTACCTCGCCATAAAGGCGGCGATTGTCGGTTCCATCAGGGAAACGAGCAGATTTGTCGCAGGCACTGCACGCGTGATGATTGATCGCCAGTTGCTCGAGCGCGAGGCTCCCCAGATGATCCGACTCATCGCCACCGTTGCAGAACGGCTGGGCGTCACGGTAACGCAGAAAGAACTCGGCATCCTCGTGCCGGTCGCAGGGGCAGTGCTCAACGGCAGTATCAATTTGGCCTTTCAACAAGTAAGCCACCAGACTGCCAAGGACTATTTCAGAAGGCTTCTGCTCGAAGACCGGTATGGAGACGAACTCATCGCAGTCGCTATTTCGAGCGAGATCGCAGAGATACGGGCACGTCAGGCGAATCCGCGCGATTGACAACGCAACCGTCTGTCCGATACTTTAGCTATCGTTAGCAACTGCGGGAGGAATATGGGAGCAAGCACCGTCGAGATTACTGATAGCAACTTTGAAGCCGAGGTTTTGAAGTCCAATGTGCCGGTTCTGATTGATTTCTGGGCTGCCTGGTGCGGTCCGTGCCGTGCGCTGGCGCCAACGGTTGAGGAAGTCGCGACGCAGTATCAGGGCCGAGTCAAAGTCGGCAAACTCGATGTCGATGCCAACGGCAACACCTCATCCCGCTTCAACATTCGAGGCATACCCACGCTTCTTCTCTTCAAGGACGGACAGGTCCGAGAGCAAATTGTCGGCGCTGTCGGCAAAGACGTTATTACAAAAGCACTGGACAAGCACCTGGTCTGATACAAGGCAGAATATCGTGCCGTCTTGTGCGGAAGTCGTGTGTTTACCCGCCTCGAAACTGACATGGAGATCGACCCAACTGCCGTCATGAAAAAGAATGTCGCAATTGTTGGCCTTCAGTGGGGTGATGAAGGAAAGGGAAAGATCGTCGATATCCTCGCCGCCTCATTTGACTGCGTTGCGCGATATCAGGGCGGACACAATGCCGGTCACACCGTAACCTTTGGCGGCCGGCGTCATGTTTTGCATGTTGTCCCTTCGGGAATTTTTCACGATGGCGTCGCTTGCGTCGTCGGGGGCGGCGTTGTTCTTGATCCCCTCGCATTCATTGAAGAACTCGACGGGCTTGAGGCCGCAGGGGTTACCGTCACCGGACGGTTGTTCATCTCCAATCGCTGTCACCTGATTCTCCCCTATCATCGCGCTATCGAAGCCGCGATGGAAAGCCGGTTGGGTGACCGGAAGATCGGCACAACATCACGCGGCATCGGCCCTGCCTATGAAGACAAGATCGGACGTCGCGGCCTTCGAGTCTGCGACTTGCTGCAACCGGAATTATTTAAGGCCAAGTTGCAGACACAGGTCGAATTGAAGACCCGAACCCTTGAATCGCTTGGCTCCAGAGAAACGCTCGATGCCGAGGGCATTGCCGCCACGTACCTGAAACAGGCCGACAGGATCCGGTCCCTCGTCGTTGACTCCGCTTCCCTGCTCAACGGGCTCTTGCGCGATGGAAAGTCCATTCTCTTCGAGGGTGCGCAGGCAACATTACTGGACATCGATCACGGCACGTATCCGTTCGTGACGTCTTCCAGTGCTTCGGCTGGCGGTGTTGCGGCCGGTCTCGGCATCTCGCCGAAAAACGTTCACAGCGTCGTCGGAATCATGAAAGCGTACGCGACTCGAGTAGGTACGGGCCCGTTCCCGACAGAGGCCACGGATTCCCGCGGGGAGAGAATCCAAAAACGAGGGTCCGAGTTCGGGTCGACGACGGGCAGACCTCGTCGCTGCGGCTGGTTCGATGGGCCGGCAGCGCGTTATGCCGCTATGGTCAACGGACCGGACATGACAGTCGTCACCAAACTCGACGTGCTGGACGATTTCGCGGAAATTCCCGTATGCACGGATTACAGATACAAAGGATCCGTGTTACGAGAGTTTCCGGCCGAAGTCGAGATCCTTGAAAAGATCGAACCGATGTACAAGCTCATGCCCGGCTGGCAAACCTCTATTGCCGGAGTTCGCGAATGGAAGGACCTTCCGTCCAGGGCACAGGATTACCTCAAGTTTGTTACGGAGTATATGGAGATTCCCATAGGGATGGTCTCAACCGGTCCCGGCAGAGACGAAACCATTCAGCTGAAAGATATTCCCAAGTAAGCGGCGTTTTGAGTTCTGAGTTATGAGAGCCCGGCTTGACTCCCAACTCAAAAACTCAGGACTCAAAACTACTGTCTCAGCGCCAATTGAAAGTCCGCTTTGGCTTCCGTGTTGGCAGCGACGGTAACCTGCTGGGTCAGTTCGTAAGGTTCTTCGTAATTGTAAATCTGCAGTTTCCTGTTGATGTCCTTCAAGTTCACGCCTTCGTGCCACATTTTCAGCGTGTACGTCCCAGGTGGTACGTCCTTGATCACAAACTCGCCATTGCTGTCGGTCAGGGCAACATAGGGATGAGTCGTGACATAAATGAAGGCACTCATCCACGGATGACCGGCGTCACAGGCCAGCGTGATCATTCCAGGCTTGACCATCGCGATATCCACAGTCTCCCGCTGACCCTGAATCGCCTGCGCATAGTTGAAGACTTTCGTCTCCCCCTGTCTGCCATTGACGTTATGCAAAATCGGGTCGCTGTTGGTGATTTCAATTTTTGATTTCAGCGGCACGATCATTGTATGCGGAACGTACTGGCAATCCTTCTGGTCGACGAGAACGGACTGCGTCGCCGGCGGTGGCGCCACATTTGCCGAGTTTTCGACGCCCTCCAGGATCACAAACGTTCCCTGAACGCCGTTGTCTTTCCCAAGAGCGATCCTTGGGAGAGAAACGCTGTTTCCGCAAGTGCTTTGGTCCTGAGCAATCTGGTCCGTGGCCGGCTTGGGCGCGTCGCCCTGAAGGATGACGCGCCCTCGAATCGTGCCTCCCGGCGCCGCAGGAGTGGCTGCGGAGTCCGGGTAGGCTTCGCTGTTATCGCCGCATCCCACGACCAGAAAGCTCGTCGCGAGAAGGGCAAAAGTGTAACGATTTAAAAACTTCATCGAGGTACCTTATCCGGAGGTGTAGGATCGGGAATCGGATTGCTCATCGGCGGCAAGGACTGGAGGTATGCCCAAATAGCCTTCAGGTCCTCGTCTGTCATCTCACGATACCAATTCCAGGGCATCGGGGGAAGAATAGCACGCCCCGTTCCCTGGTGTTTGCCATTCCTGATAGCGTCAATGAACATCTGCTCGGTCCAACTGCCTAATCCACTTGCTTTATCGGGGGTTAGATTCATCGCGTAGCTGATACCCCAGGCACCTATCCAGGCGGTAAGGTGACCATTTGTTAGAGTCCCGAAGCCAGACTCCCCAAATAGTTTCCCGGGCACGGGCGGAATTTTGTCGCCGCTGGGATGTCCGGAGAGTTCCTTTGTCATGTCGGCCTCGGGTCCATTGGGACCGAAGGTCTTGGGGGTGTGGCAGTCATTGCAGCCACCAACCAGCGTGAGGTACTTCCCGCGCTCGACCGGTGTTTGTGCTGGCGTCGCCTTGGTGTCTGCGCCTTCCGGTGCAGCGGATTTGTCTCCGGCCGGCTGACAACTGGTGAAAAGTATCAGCATAGCCGCGACTCCTGAAATGAACCGCATAGCATCTCCTTTGATCTGTTCGTCTCTGAATGCCTCGTGCGCAGCTGTGCACACGAGTGGCTTAAAAAAGCGGTGTGATTATCGTGTGACAGGATGCAGGGGTCAAGCGGCGTCCTGAAGCGGCCGCCACGCTTGACCTCGTCATTGGTGTGCGTTACGATTCGCGGCTTGCAGAAAAAGATATTTCTTTAACTGTAGTTCCGCACGCGCGCCATTAGAAGGAGTACAAAAATGCCAAAGAAGATTGTCGATACCATTCTGCCGACCACAATGGTCGGCTCCTATCCTCGGCCTACCTGGTACAAGCAGCAACTGCTGGGACGTGACATTCAGGTCGCATTCAAGGAAAGCTCGTATGAAGAGACTTACCACGACGCTGTCGCGGCCGTAGTGCGAGAGCAGGAAGAGGCCGGTCTGGATATCGTGACCGACGGCAACATGTGGTACGACGACTACGTCGGAGTCATCGGTTCCTTCTGCTGGTACATGTAAGAACGCATTGGAGGGTTCGAACCGGCGCGCGAGCCTCATCCCTCCGGCGTGGGACAACCCAAGAGTCAAGGCAAGGCGATCCTCGACGATTGGGGCGGCGTCGTTAACAGCGGACCTGTTACGCGCGGGCCCATTCGGCTCGCTGATCTTTACAGCATCACAGCTGCGC
>DASTBJ010000393.1:0-2479 GCA_035712125.1 Terriglobia bacterium | reverse complement strand
AGGAGCCGGGTTGCATTTCCAGAAGACCGCTGGCCTGTCCCACATCGGCGAGCGGCATCATTTCGGAGCCGATAAAGTGATAAAAGGTAAAACCGAGAAGCACCGTGGCTGCGATCCGCGCCAGGTTTGTAAAACGGTGCTGCAACATCCACCGGATGACGTCCGCATACCGCCGTTCCAACCGGTCCAGGAATCGCTGCACGGGATCCAGTACAACGTAAGCGTGCCGCAGCAGCCAGTGCTGCCTGTCCGCAGCTCGGTCTTGTTCGTTGCGGAGCAGGTTCGCGGCCAGAAGCGCGGTTAGCGTAAACGAGACGAACATCGAAGAGAGAAGTCCGAAGAGAAACGGCCAGACCAGCTCCCGGAACATCAGCTGAGTGATGCCACCAGAGAAGAGCAACGGAAGCAATGCCAAAGCCATCATGATCGTGGAGGCAACCACGGCAAGGCGTACTTCGGAAATCCCGTCGATGGTCGCCGCTCGCGGAGTTTTCCCGAATCGCAGGTGACGCTCGACGGCGTGAATGTCGATGACGGAGTCATCCACCAGGCGGCCTATAGACAGGAGCAGACCAATCAGTGTTCCGCTGTTGAAGGTCATTCCGAATGGCAGCATCAGAAGCACCGCCATCGCGAGCGACGTTGGCAAAGTGATCATCGCGATCAATGTTCCGCGCCACTCTCCGAGAAACAGGAACACCGCGATTCCCGTCAGCACGATCGCCGTCAGCAACTCCTCCCAGATATTCCGGAAGAGCACGTTGACGAAGCGCGCGTTATCGTAAGCCACCTCGAACCGGATTCCCGGATTCTCGGCTTCGAGCCCCTGAACGGCCTTCATCACTGCGGGAACGACCTGGGCCGAACTGGCGCCGGGATTTTGAATGATCGATACCTCGATCGCAGAAACAATTTCGCCTGCGGTGCCCTGGTCATGTTTCAGGTAGCGGTAGCCGCTTCGGCGTTCCCAGTACGCGTCGCTTACAGTCGCGACGTCGCGCACATAAACCGTGCGTGAGAACTGCCCTTGTCCAGGTGAATTCATCGCGGCCGGGCTCGCAGGGGGATCGGATGCGGCGTTTCCCATTGCCCCCATGCCTCCGCCGCCGGATCCGGCGGCGGTCGGCGCCGACAGCGACGCCGATGCTGCGGACCCTTCAACAAACGATGCGACAGGATAGTTCTTCACATCCTCGGCTGAAGTTGCGCGGGTGTCGACCCGTACGATTCCTTCGGATCCGCCGGACGTGAGGTTTCCCGCAGGCCGGCTCACGTTAAATCGGTCGATGGCGTTGCGGACGTCAAGAATCGAGATGCGATAGGCCGCGAGCTTACTTCGATCCACGTCCACCTGGAGCTGTCGTCGAAATCCACCGAACGGAACCACCGAATAGACATTGGGTACCGTCTTGAGGCGGTTGATGACCATGTTGTCGGCGAACTCACGGACCTTCACGGGATTCCAACCCATGGCGGGATCCCCGCGAAGGCTCAGCGAGAGCACGGGAAGATTCAACGCGTCGATGGGAACAACCCACGACGGTTTCAGGTTGGCGCCGGTGGCCGGCAAGTTCGCCTGAATGACGTTCATCAGCGCCTGCACGTCGAAGATCGCGTTCTTCATATCGTGGCCGTAGGGAAACTCGAGTGCCACGATGGAAATGCCATCCTGCGATGTGGAACGGATGTACCGCAGGCCTTCGACGTTGACGAGCTGTTCCTCAATCGGTTTGCTGACGTACAGTTCCATCTCCTGGGAAGAAAGGCCGGGCATCATAGAGACAACGCCCACCATCGGACTTTCCACATAGGGTGCAAACCGCCGCGGTATGGCGCGCGTCATCGCAAGCCATGCAAGAGCCAGGACGCCAATGTAAAAGGCGGCAACGATGTAGGGATGTTCGATAGACCAGCGGGGAATGTTGCCGAGGCCGCGCGAAGGGGGAAGAGACAGATCATCCTTCATTGCGCTGCCTCGATTGTGCCGCTTGTGGCTACGGTGTCGCCGCGTTTCAGGTAATCCGTGCCGGAGGTGACGACCTTTTGTCCCGCCTCAAGGCCGCTGAGAATCTGAATTGCTTTACCGTCTGAGACACCTGTCGTGACTTCAATGGGTGTCACAATGTACCGGCCGCCGGCCGATTGGTCTGCGACCCAGATGTAATGGGAGGCGCCCGAGGTGAGCGGTCCCGTGCTGGTTTCGGCCCTCATGCGAACTGCAGCAAGAGGCACGCGGAGCGCGTCCTCGACTTTGCCGGTCGAAATGGTCATTTCAAGGTACTGGCCAGGCCTGAAACGCATCTCGCGATTGGAGACAATGGCCTCCACAATTCCGGTGCGTGTCGAAGGATCCACGGTCGGAGCGACGGACGTCACCTTTGCGATGAACGGAGACTCCGCTGTATCGCGGGCGCCGATAGAAATCTGGAAGCCCGGCCTGATTCTAGAAAGGTCTGCCTCTGCGACGTTGGCCTGAAGA
>DASTBJ010000392.1:0-3221 GCA_035712125.1 Terriglobia bacterium | reverse complement strand
CGTCTCTTCTAGAGATGATCTACGGCGGCGTTTTCGATAGATTTCCTCGGTTAAAAATTGTCGCAGCCGAGTGGGACATCGGCTGGGTCGCCCACATGGTCGCTAAACTCAAGGACCACGATCCGAAGACCGGACTCAAGCTCGCGCCTGCGGATTACTTTCGCAGGAACATCTGGTTCACATTCGAGAATGACCGGGCCGGGGTTTTGACGACGCCGCTCTACGGCGCGGACCGGTTTTTGTGGGCAAGTGACTATCCGCACGGCGCGACAACCTGGCCAGACTCTCAACAGATTGTGGATCAACAATTTGAGGGCATCTCAGAAGAGACGAAACATAAAGTGACGCGGCAGAACGCAATTAACTTGTACAAGTTAGCGCTCTGATGCAAGCAGCCGTCGCCCTCTACAGGCTTAATTCTGTTCGAGTTTTTTTACCAAATCCACGACTGCGCGGGGCTGGTGCATCAATTCTTTATAAATCGCCGCGACTTCATCGCCGGTGATCGGTTCCATGTCGAGTCGCTGCCTTTTGACCTCGTCCAATAGCTCGGGGTCTTTCAGGGATTTGTTGTACGCTTCGCGCAGAATCTTCACCCGTTCCGGCGGGACACCCGGCGGCGCGACCATGGGCCGCCCCAGCTCGTCGCCCGCCAGAATGACGCGAGCGAAGCGGCGGCCAACGTCCGAGGTTTTATATTTATCCATCAGCTCAAAAATTGTCGGCGTGTCCAAGAGCCGCGGATCGCGCTTATCGCCGGCTTGAACCAGATGCCGGTCGAACCCCTTTTTATCCCACGTGAGAAACGGCTCCCGGCTAAAGTGAACCGTGACCCGCGTCGCCCGACAAATGATCTCGCCCCTTTCCATCGCCAGATCGACTTCGCTGCCGCCTTTGTAGCCGAGCACGCGCGTGAAGCGCGCCCCGACGGTTTCCTCCAAAAGACGGGTGAATAGCGTGGTTTGATCCGACAGTCCGGTGGCGCCGCACTTCGGCGGCTCCTTTGCTTTGATGATTTGATCCAAGGAGTGGTACGGTGAATCGCTGCGGATGTAGAGCATCATCGTGCCTTTCTCCTGCGAGCCCAGCCAGTTGAACTTGAGAACGTCGAACTTGACCTCAGGGGTCTGCACGAGCTGCTGGAGGTACATATGCGTCTGGAACATGCCGATGGTGAGACCGTCGGGTTTGGCGACGCCGGATAAATAGTTGGCCGCAACCATGGAGCCGCCCCCCGGCATATTCTGGGTCACCATGCTGGGGTTTCCTGGAATGTATTTCCCCATGATTCGCCCAAACAGACGGCCCCACAGGTCGTAGAGCCCGCCGGGCACCGTGCCGACGATGATTGTGATCGTTTTGCCCTGATAAAAATTCGTTTGCGCTAACAGCCCGTGTGGCGAGTCGATAAACAAAGTCAGCAACGCGACAGCAGCGAGAACCTTTGTCTTTCGCATTTTCCCTCCGGCGTGATCTGCTAATCACCAACTGATCAGCTGATAGGTTCTCAAAGACGTGAGGTCGATGACGCTAAGTTCTCACGAACGTGAGGTCATGTCGATCTCGAGACCACCCGGTGAACAGCCTGGGCTCCTTCCAACAGACGGTGATCCTGGTTTCGATGACCAATAAGCTGAATGCCGACTGGCAGACCGGAGGGTCCGGTAAACACAGGCAGCGTGATGCAAGGAGTGTAGGTCCACGTCGACAGGATATTGAACGAGGTATCGCCCGTACTGGTCAGTCCTGCCGGAGCCTCTCCGGGAGCACTGGGCGTGAGCAGCAGGTCAATATCCTTCATGGCGTCGGCGAGATGTTCGCGGCACCGATTCAGTACGGCTTCGGCCTCCCGGTATTGTTCGTAGGAGACATTGAGCCATGCGGTAAGTTTGTCGCGCTGGAACTCACTCAAAAGGTCCCAATGATGAGCACGTTCCCAGGTGAGCGAACGAGAGAACTCGTAATCATTGATGCGGCGGCCCATGGCCTCGAAGTGTTCAAAAGGTTTTCCGAGATCGACATCGGAGACCTTCGCTCCGGCCTGCGCCAGCGCGCTTGCGGTGTCTTCGAGGAACTTCTTCGTGTACTCCTCCGCACGGTCCCAGAACATGGTGCGGCAAAAGCCTATCTTGAACCGGTTCATCGGAACAGCGGCGAGAGGTTTCGCGGCGAATCCCGTCAGCGCGGCGCGAAACAGAGCGAGGTCCTCGACAGCGCGAGCGAAAAGCCCCACCGTGTCGAAGGACGCGGTATTCTGCTTGACGCCCTGCGTGCTCACTTCGCCGAAGCTCGGTTTGTAGCCGATGCAGCCGCAGAATGCTGCCGGACGAATCACCGATCCGACCGTCTGGGTACCAAAAGCGAGCGGCACCATAAAATCACCGACCGCAGCGGCGGAGCCGCTGGAGGAGCCCCCGGGCGTATGTTGGGGGTTGTGCGGATTCGTCGTTTTTCCCCATGGAAATCGACTGGCAAACTCGGTCGTTACCGTTTTGCCCAATAGCACCCCGCCGGCCGCGCGGCTCAGCGCCACGCACGCGGCATCCGCTTTCGGACGGTTGCCTTGGTAGATCGGCGATCCGTACTCCGTCGGCAATTCGGCAGTGTCCATAATGTCCTTGGCAGCGAACGGAACTCCGTGAAGCGGTCCGCGGCTCGCGGTCCGGTCGCATTCTCGCGCCTGAGCCAGGGCGAAATCGCGGTCTAAATGGACCCACGCTTTCACTTGCGATTCCCGCGCATCGATCCGCTCGAGACAGGAGCGCACCAAAGCTTCGGACGTGAGTTTGCCTTCGTGAATGCCTGCCGCGGCTTCACTCGCCGACAAGCGATATAAATCTGCCATGTGATCCTCCTTCAACGGATGTAGCGACCAATTCAACTCCACGTTTGAATCCAAAGATGTTTGCGAAGATAACTGAGTACGCGTTATGACTGCAACACGACTGGTCGGTCAACAGCCGGCGCCGCAAATGCGCGGACAAGGATCAGGCCCGGCGCCGGACGGCCGCTGCCGAATCTTCTGCGGCGCGTGAGTAATGAGCGGACGTACCTGACCAAAGAATTTGGTCTGTCCAACAGGAGTATCATTCTTGCTAGAGGGGGCGAGCAAATTCGATTCAGCTAACGAGCTTTGGAAGTCGAAATAGTTCTATTTGCTTTTCGCAAGCGAAGTTTCCAAAACATTCTACGCAGACAAATTCGTTCTGGTATTTGCTCGG
>DASTBJ010000391.1:0-2763 GCA_035712125.1 Terriglobia bacterium | reverse complement strand
CGGAAATGGACGGGATGCAGGACCGAACTTGGAAACGAGCCAGTCGAGCAGGAGCTCCTGGTCGTTCCCGGTAAGCACGACTTTACGATCTTTGTGCTTCGCCTCCAGAAGCGATTGCCAACCGGCGCGATCGAGAGCATGGAACGCATTGTCATCGATGCCGTGGCAGCCCGAGCAGTTTTTTCGAAGAACCTGCCACACCGGCCCGTCCGGCGGCGTTACCTGTGGACGGGCCGCTCCGCGCTGCGCCAATATCGGGATAGCCGTTACCACGATTAGCAGCAGCGCGGCTACGGTACATCTCCACTTCATCAGGCAAGTCCAGGAAGAGGTCCGTAGCTGACGCCAATGCTCTCGCGCTCGATGCCATAAAGGTGAAGGATGGAAAGCAGCATGTTTGCCGTCTTTCGGACGTTTTGATTAACCCGATCCGGATACACAAGGTGCCGGTTGCCCTTAAATTTCCCGTCGATGCCACCGACAAGGATCACCGGCGTCTTTTCGTGCGCGTGCCGGTGCGAGTTCCCCATGTTGCTGCCCTTGTAGATGAGCACGTGATCCAGGACATTCCCATCGCCATCCGGGATATTGCGCAACTTCTCACAGAAGTACGCGAGATTCTGGACGTGATAACGATTCATCTTGGCGTAGTTGGCGACGTTTTCGGGCTTGTCTCCATGGTGAGAAGACCCGTGCCAGCCGCCGTTGAAACCACTTTCAGGGAAGCTGAGACCCGTCAGATCGCGACCAAGCATCAAGGTCGCCGAGCGCGTAATATCGCCTTCGAACGCCAGCGCCATCAGGTCGTACATCAGCCGGTAGTGGATGTGCTTGTTGGGCGGCATCCCGAAGGGTACTTCTTCCGAAGGTTCCTTTACCGAACCGCTCATCGCGATCTGAATTCGGCGTTCGATTTCACGGATGTTCTCCAGATACGTGTCCAGCCTGCCCCGATCTCCCGGCCCCAGGCGCGTTTTAAAGGACGCAATCTCACGGGTGATCGAATCCAGGATACTGGCATTTTGCTTCCTGCCCGTCACGCGCTCTTCGGCCGTGGCGCCATCGCCGAAGAGGCGTTCAAATGCAACGCGGGGGTTAACTTCCGTAGGAAGGGGTGTCGTCGCATCTGGCCAGGAAATGGAGTTTGAATAAGCGCAGCTGTAGCCCCAGTTGCAGCTCCCGAAGTTGCCTGTGTCCTCAACGCCAAGCTGAATGGAAGACAACAGCGTGTTCTGTCCGTACTTCTGAGCGATCAACTGGTCCACAGTAACGCCGAGATAAGGGCTGACCGTGTTCCGGCGAGGACGCGCACCTGACAGGAGCACCGCACCTCTCGCATGATCACCCCCCGGTTCATCCGCCGTAGGGTTGGCTTCGGGACAGTCGAGGCCACTGATGAGGACCACACGATCGCGAAGAGATTCCAGCGGCTTTGTGACGAAAGAAAACTCAAAGTCCGAACCTTCCTGTACAGGACTGAAATAGCCCGGGGCGACGCCATGCGGATGCCATATTCCCACGAAACGCCTTACAGGCCCCGCCGCCGTCTGGCGGATCGGTGTCTGTGCCGGCAACATGGATTCCAGCATCGGCAATGCCAACGTGACTCCAAGGCCTCGCAAAAACGTTCTCCGGGGAATGTGCTTTTTGGTAATGATCATCGCCGGGTCTCCTCTCACTGCTCTTTCGTTCTCATTTGAAACGTTGGGCTGTTGACGATCCCCATAACGATCGCCATAAACCTGTTGTCCTGTTTTTCCGCGTCGCGAACGATGGAACGGACGACGGGCATGTCGTAATACTCGACGCCTCGGCCCAGAGCGTACGTCATCGCCCTCTCGGTAAAGGTGCGCATAAACTGGGGGGAGTATCGCAGAAGCGCCTTGCGGAGCTCTGAAGGCCCGCTCACTTTCTGTCCATCGTACAAGTCAACGGCCACATCCAGTGGAACCTCTGCAACCGCAGCCCCGCTGCCGCTTGCACCGGCCCCCTCCAGCAGCCGTTCACGCGTCCGCCACTTTCCGTCCGCATCGAAGTTTTCGAGCGCGAAACCGATGTTGTCCATGATCGCGTGACAGCCCGCGCAGGGTTGATTGGCACGGTGGAGTGTCATCTTCTCTCTGAGCGTCGGGATCTTGCCTGGGGCGCCTTTGGTATCTTCGAGCGGGGGAACATTCGGCGGCGGTTCGGGAGGCGGCGTGCCCAACAGGTTTTCGAGGACCCAAACGCCGCGCTTGACGGGCGACGTTCTGAAATTTTGAACCCACGTGATTGAAAGGAAGCTTCCCTTCCCCAGAATCCCGCGACGATGATCCATCTGCGGCCCGAGGTCCACACGACGGAAGTGAGATCCATAGATATTAGGAATGCCGTAGTGCCTGGCGAGCCGTTCGTTGACGAACGTGTAATTTGCGTCAAGCAGATCGAGAACGCTCCGGTTCTCTCGAATAATGGTGTCGAAAAGAAGCTCGGTCTCACGCTTGAATCCCGTGCGGAGCTCATGATCCCAATCGGGATAGAACACACTCGATGGCGAAGTGGCCGGCAGGTTTCTTAGATAGAGGTACTGCGCGGCGAAGTTTTCCACCAGTGCGCTCGACTTCGGATCGGCGAGCATGCGGCGCACCTGCTGCTCGAGGACAGCCGGATTGCGGAGACGGCTCTGGCTTGCGACGTTGATCAGTTCATCGTCGGGAATGCTGCTCCAGAGAAAGAACGACAGACGCGATGCCAATTCCAGATCCGTGATGCGATACCGCTGGC
>DASTBJ010000390.1:0-3259 GCA_035712125.1 Terriglobia bacterium | reverse complement strand
TGAACGTGCTGAATGCGTCATTGGAGGATGTGCGGTTCAGCGCAAATTCCACGGCAATGTCCGTACCGGTCTGAAGGGTCTGAAAATAGGTAATGTTGAAGTTGTCGACAAACTGACTCACGGAATCCACGCCGGTGAGCTGCGTGCGACTGCGCGACGCGTCACTCGTGAAGTTCGCGTCGATCGCGAGCGTCGGTTCAAACGGCCGATAGTTCGTCCGAATTGCGTATTCGCTGGCCAGCGGGCTAAGCCGACTGACGTTGATGTCCAGATTGTTTTCCAGCGTGAGATTGACCAGGTCCGCCACTGACAAGGGGATCTCGCCATTTCGGATCAGAGCCGGCAACCTGTCCTGTGTCAGCGGTGTCGTCGTCGACTCTGCAGGTGGCTTGTAACGCTTGAGGAACTGATTGACCCAGTTTTGGCGGGCAAAGGCCGAATTGCATAGTCCGACAAACACCAGCATCAGGAACAAGACTCTCCTCTTCATACATAAACTCCTTAGAAATAGAAGATCGCTCGCTTATTGATCGCAACGCTCCAGTTAGACCGTCCCCGGCCGCAGCTCGTGCGCCAGGAACACATCGTTGGACGATATCCCATGGCGGTCGAAGGCTGAGCGCGATGGCATCGCAAGAGTGGACAGGAGGGCATGGCCACCCTAAGTACCCGACATAATGCGGCGCAGCCGTACCGCCGATCAACGCTCGCACAATTTTCCCGTTGGACTCACTCCAACGAGGATTGTCGCGAGATGAAATTTAACTCGGGCATGAACCGACCGCCATACGTAATCCGATCTCAATGGGGTGCCATAGGCGGTTTCCCGCGGTTCACAGCGCTTTCGTATTACGAAGAAAGAGCATCCGGAATTTCAGGCCATTCCTGCCCTGCTCAATCGCTCGACGTGTTCTGAGATTCAGCTCAGCACAGATGCGCGAGAAGCTAAATACGGGCCCATTGGACGGAAGGTTCCCCCAGCCCGAATCATACCGTTCGGTCCCCTAACGTTAAGGATCTTTCCGAGGAATTCCAGAAATTGCCGGCGTCGGTCGATTACGCCGCTCCTCTCTATAAATGTCCATCGCAGCTCACGGAACGCCTTCTGCTCCGGACCAGTCTTCTAGACGGCTCCAGAAATCGGGGGATGGTACAGGATTTGGATGAGCATTCCATCAGGATCTTCAAAATAGAAGGAGCGAGCGCCATCCCTGTGTGTCTTGATGGGCTGGGCCAGAGGAATCCCCCGAGCCTCCACTCGACCGGCAACGAGATCAATGTCTTCCGGTCGTGGGACAACGAATCCAATATGATGGACTCTTTGAACTGGCCCGGGAAGTTCACCGTTGGGAAGCTGATGAATCGCGAGATTATCGCTTCCTGAGGTCAAATAAATGTTGTCCGTATCGGGCTCCCATTCGACCCGAAGCCCGAGTACATCGCAGTAAAAGTCAGCTGTTTTACGGACATCACGAACGTTGAGGGCCACGTGCCGAAGACTTAAAAGCAGCGGATCCATTGACTTGAACTCCAAACGGAACCTACAATGATGGACTCATATCTCTGGCGAGTCCAGAACAGTTTTGCAGTATGCCCTTGCCTAAATCTAAGAAGCCTGTTTCTCTGTCACACTTGAACTCGTGGCGCATGCGCCGCCAGTTCCTCGACCGGCCATTCGAATCGTCGAGCCTTCTCGATCTTATTAATGCCATAGGGTGGATTTATTCTCCCGGGTGTTCGACTCCATATCTTTCGCTTTGGGCGCGTCTCGCATCCTTCAGAACCGAAGAGCTCAACAAACTCGTCTTTGACGACCGCAAGCTTGTCCAACTGGAAACGCTGCGAGGATGCACGATGCTTGTCCCGAGAAACCAGGCGGCCGTTGCTTTGCGCATCCGGCCACGGACGTATACGGAACTGGCAAAACAGGCTCGACAGCAAATGCCAGTGACGGATGCCGAGATGGACAAGCTCAAGGCAAAGCTTCTCCAGGAACTCGAGCAGGGAAGCAAGACGACAGTTCAACTGCAGGACGCGGTACCACGAAATCTCATGAAGGATTTTGGACCGGAACTGAAGCGAATCGGATTCATCAACAGCCTCTCACTCGCCCTGAATTTGTTGAAGGAAGAGGGGCGGATCATCAAGATCCAGAGCCGGAAGCGGTTGGATTCCACCGAATACTCTTACATCCTCCTGTCTCAGCTTCTCCCTGAACTGGACCCCTTTGCCATGCGCAACGATGAAGCCTGGGCCAGACTGGCGGCGCAGTATTTCAGAGCGGAGTCGCCGGCTCGCGCCAGGGATTTTGCCTGGTGGGCAGGGATTAACGTTACCGATGCGATGAAGGGTATCGAGGAAGTAAAACCGAAGCTTGTTCCGATTGCCGTCGAGGGGAGCAAAGACGAGTATCTGGTTCCCGAATCCGATCTCGATGACTTCTATAACTTCTCCCCCGAGGACTTCCCCTCCAATCTGATTCCCTATCGAGACACCTACCTCAAAGGACAGCGTGAAATCGTCGACCGTTTCCTCCGGGTCGAGCATGCCGACAAGCCGTTCTCCAGATGGAAGGGAAAACTTATTAATGACCCCATCGCAACGGTTGTACGCAATGGCGAAGTTGTGGGAGTCTGGGAGTGGAACGAATCGACGGAAGAGGTGGATCTGCTCTTGTTTGAGAATCTGCCCAAATCGGTCGAAAAGGCCATCCGAAAAAGGGCCGGTGCTCTTGCAGAATTCATTCGCACTGATCTGGGTCAAACCCGGTTACATGGCCTCGACTTCGGCCCGCATCAGATGACATGCATTCACGACCTGAAGGTCTTCTGGGGCAAGGGCGCACAAGTCGACGTCCGAGCGGTATGAGGCGACAGCACTATTTACACGCGGTCCTGCTGTGTTTTGTTCTCACGACGGCAATACTTCCCGCCGCTATCCCGGTCCAGGACCTTTCTGCACAGCAGTATCAGCAACACGTTTCTTTTCTCGCCTCCGATGAACTGAAAGGCCGAGGAAATGGTAGTCCGGAGCTCGAGCGTGCCGCTGATTATATTGCCTCGCAATTTCGGGCAAATGGCCTGCAGCCTGCCGGAATCAACGGGAGCTTTTTCCAGAGATTCGATCTGACAGTAGGAGCTGAGTTCGGATCCAAAAACACGCTCCAGATTGGTAGAGCCGCACAGACCAAAGACAAAGACTTTGTGACATTGCCGCTGTCTTCCTCGGGCTCCTATGAAGGCCCTGTCGTATTTGCCGG
>DASTBJ010000389.1:0-6120 GCA_035712125.1 Terriglobia bacterium | reverse complement strand
GAGAACGGCCAATGGCGCGTGACAACCGCACGCTGGGCAAGTTCCACCTTGTCGGAATCCCACCGGCCCCGCGTGGCGTGCCACAGATTGAGGTGACATTCGACATCGACGCCAACGGCATTGTGAATGTGTCGGCCAAGGATATGGGCACCGGTAAGGAACAGAAGATCACGATTACGTCTTCAAGCGGCCTGAACAAGGATGACATCGACAAGATGGTCCGCGAGGCGGAGTCGCATGCGGATGAGGATCGGCGCAAGCGCGAAGAGATCGAGGCGCGAAACAAGGCGGATTCGACCGTTTATCAGATCGAGAAGGCGCTAAATGAAAACCGAGGCAAGCTGTCCGAGTCCGATGTTAAGGCTGTAGAGGCGGCTCTTGCCGATGCAAAAAAAGCGCTTGAGGAGGGTGGTGCAGACCGCATCACCAGGGCGACCGATGCATTGAATCAGGTTTCCAACAAGGCCTTCGAGTCCATGTATCGATCTGCCGGGCAACCTGGTGGTAGCGCACCGGGTGGCGGTGGCGCACCAGGAGGAGACAGCAAGCCCGATGGTGATGTCATCGATGCGGAATACGTCGATGGCGAAGAGAAGAAGTAAGCCAAAGATTCTGTGAGGAGCATGTGAGCAGTCTGAATGACCTTTATGTTGTTTTGGAAGTTGTTCGTTCGGCTTCTGAAGACGACATCAAGAAAGCGTTTCGCAAGCTGGCGCGGCGATATCACCCCGACATCAACCCGGGTGATACGTCGGCAGAAGAGCGGTTCAAGCGCATTTCAGAAGCCTATGAGGTTCTCAGTGATCCGTTGAAACGGGAGTTTTATGACCGCAACGGTTTTTACACGGACGGAGTCCTCGAAAAGGGCGAACAGCACACAGCCTGGGGGTTCAGCTTCAAGACGTTCGAGTTTGGAGGAGCTGTGCCGCCAACGGGGGAAATCCTCTCGCAGTTTTTCTCCCGCAGGGCAGCCCGGCGCGATCCGGAACGGGGGCAGGATCTGGAATACCAGATTGCGATCACCTTCGCGGAATCCATATCCGGAGCGAAGACCCGCATCACGGTTCAGAGACGTCACACCTGCGGCGGATGTGGCGGCGCGGGCAGAACTTCGAAGGATGGCAGCGCGTGCGCGAGTTGCGGTGGCACAGGAAATGTGACACGGGCTCGCGGCCGACTGCGCTTTGTGACGCCGTGCGCGGAATGCTCCGGCAGCGGACATGTGATTACAGACTGCCTGGAATGCGGCGGTGAGAGTCGTGTCCTGCGAACCGACATTCTGGAGTTGGACATACCGCCAGGCGTGGGTGCCGGCTCTCGTGTGCGATTTGCGGGTCAGGGCGATGCTGGACGGTACGGAGCGGCGCCGGGCGACATGTACGTCATTACAAACGTTGCGCCCCACGCGTTCTTCAAACGCGTCGGCGATAACCTGCAGTGCGTGATCCCCGTGACGTTTGTGGAGGCAACGCTCGGGGCGAAGATCGAAGTACCGACAGTCGAGGGAAAGGCCGTCGTGAGGATACCTCCGGGGACCCAGAACGGGCAGGTGCTCCGGCTCCGCGGTCTGGGCGCCCCATCCCTGGTACAGCCGGGATTGCGTGGCGATCAGTTATTGGAGATTCAGGTTCACGTACCGCGCGTTGCAGACGAGCGATCCAAAGAAATCCTGAAAGAGTTCGCACACCTCAATACAGAGGACGTGCGGAAGGATCTCTGGCAGTCTGCAAACCCGTCGGTCAAGAAGGGTTGAATATGGAGCGGACCAAAAAGAAGGGGAAAGCCGCCTATATGATCAGTGCCGTTGCCGAAAGTTACGGCATTCACCCGCAGACCCTCCGGCTTTACGAACGTGAGGGTTTGCTGAAACCCTCACGATCTGAGGGCAACACCCGTCTATATACGGAAGAGGATCTGGAGCGGCTGGAGCTGATTCTCAACCTGACGCGGGATCTGGGGGTTAATCTCGCTGGAGTCGAGGTTGTGCTGAATATGCGGCGGCGAATGGAAGAGATGCAGACGGAACTGCACCAGTTTATCGAGTACATCGAGCGCGAGATTGCCAATCGCTCGCCCGAGCTCGACCAACGAATTCAGCATGCGTTGGTTAAAGTTACACCGCCGCGCGTTGTCTTGGCGCATCCGGCAAAACCGGACAAGACAGATAGGAGTCTATGAAACGCCTGGCATACGAACCTGCAGTTGAAGGACCGGACATGCTTCGCCTGTATCTGAAGGATATTGCGAAGTATCCGCAGTTGACTGCCTCGGACGAGCACAGCCTTGGTGTGCTCGCACAAAGCGGCGATCAGGGCGCGCTGCGACGCCTTGTGGAGTCCAATCTGCGCTTCGTCGTGTCGCTTGCCAAAAAGTATTCGCGGTCAGGTTTTCCCATGCACGAGTTGATCAATGAGGGCAACATGGGACTCATCGAAGCCGCGTCGCGCTTCGATCCGGACCGTGGCGTGCGGTTTGTAACGTACGCCGGATGGTGGGTTCGGCAAGCGATTCTTGCCGCAATTGCGCGCTACGGCCAGGTCTTTCATCTACCGCCGAAGCTGAAGCATGAGCTGTATCAATTCCAGACGAAGGTTTCGCGGCTGACGCAGGAACTCGGACATAAGCCCAGCGTGGAAGAGATGTCGAGAAGTTTTCGGATGTCCGAAGAGGACGTCGAAGAGATGATCCAGGGACCGCCGTCCGAGGTCTCACTCGACGCTGCTATTGCCACCGACACGGACCTGAAGCTCGAAGACGTGCTCCCGGACGAGAGCCTGACACCTCTCGACGAAGCTCTTATCCGGAAGTCTCTCGAGGAGCAGTTGTATCAGCTTCTTGAGCAGCTCGATCCGAAGGAACGTCTTATCGTGGAGCGCCGGTTCGGCCTGGCCGATCGCGATCCGGAAACGCTCGCTGAAATCGGCGCGGACCTGAAGCTTTCCCGGGAGCGCATCCGCCAGATCGAGGAGCGCGCTCTGGAAAAGCTTCGGCATTCCCGCAGAAGCCGCCAGCTTGCGGGATATTTGAATTGAGTTTTCTCGCTACACCTCCGGCAGAGATTCATCGAGTACAATGGCAACGTGAAAACCGAGGTTTGCTCGAGGTGTCGAGGCACAGGTTATGCATCCGTTGAGCGGAACGGCGTTCGCGGCGTTGTCCGCTGCGACTGCGTAAAGACCTCACGGTCTGGCCGGTTGATGGACGACGCTCGGATTCCCGCGCGTTACGCCCACTGCGAACTGGAGGGGTTTGGACTAACCGACAAGTGGCGCAACGAGTCTCTCGAACGCGCCAAGAGCCTCTCTGAACGTTACGCCCACGAATACCCTCCATCGAAGTCTTTCGGCCTGCTGTTCATGGGCCCTCCCGGTGTCGGCAAGACGCATCTCGCCGTGGGGATCATTCGAAAGCTCATACGCGACAAATCGATCCCGTGCCTATTCCGGACATTTCCGGATTTGCTCAAGGAGATCCAGATGTCCTACAGCCCGGTTTCCATGAGCTCGGAGCTTTCGCTTCTTCAACCCGTTCTCGAGGCGGAGGTGCTGCTATTGGATGAGCTTGGCGCGCAGACCCCTTCGGCATGGGTAAAAGAGACCGTGGCCTACATCCTCAATTATCGATACGCCGAGAATAAGGTGACAATACTGACAACCAACTACCTGGATCAGGAGGATCTGAAGTCTCCGCGAAAATCCGTCAGCTACTCGTTAACGGAACGCATCGGCGAACCGATGCGTTCACGACTTTATGAGATGTGTAAGACCGTTGTAATGCAGGGAGAGGACTTCCGCCAGCGATTCAAACCGGACGAGCATCGACTCTGAACAGGTCTCGAAGCCAGATTATGTCAGTATTCGTCTTCTACTTCCTCTTCTTCTTCCTCTTCTTCTTCATCTTCATCTTCTTCTTCTTCTTCTTCTTCTCCTTCCTCCGCAATCTGAATGTAGAACTTTGTCTCGCAATCTTCGCATTGGAATTGGTCATCTTCGGCAACATCAAGTTTGCCTGCACAAGTTGGGCAGAAAGAGATTTCGGTCTTCATGCGGTTTAAATACAAGATCGATTTTCTAAAGTCAAAGGGGTTTTCGGAATCACCTGCTTCGAAGTTCCTTTCGATTTTCGTTCTTGCGGGTTTGCTTTTGTCGAGTGCCGTTGCGACCTCGCCGCAGCTCACTTCAGCGGGGCTGGCTTCTATTCGCGAGAACGAACTGCGCGAAAAAGTCACCTATCTCGCTTCACGGGAACTCAAGGGACGGGGCAACGGATCGCCGGAATTACGACTCGCCGCGGATTACATCGCAGCAGTCCTTCAAAGGAATCGCATCCGACCGGCCGGAGACTCAGGGACGTTCTTTCAGAACTTCCGGATGTTCACACCCCGTCTCGGAACGGGCAATCGCTTCCAGGTTGATGGTGTTGAATATGTTCTGGGTACGGATTACGTACCTCACTATCTTTCTGTTGCCAGGAACGTCGAGGGAGCGCTGGTCTTCCTTGGTTATGGACTCTCGGCACCTCGACTGAAGTATGACGAATTTGTCGGGATCAATCTTCGCGGCAAAATCGCGGTTGTCCTCGACCGGCATCCTCACGCCAGTGACTTCCGTTCCGTCTTTAGCCGCGTGGACCTTTCGGATTCAGCCTCAATACAGTCAAAGGCGCGGAACGCGGCAAGAGCAGGGGCGGTTGGACTGATAGTGATTCAAAACCCAACGATCTCCAATATCCCGATCCCGGAATCGACGGCGGCTTTCCGCTCCGACTATCCCCGGAAGGATGCGCCAATGGGCAGTATGGAAGCCCCGACGAATCCTACTATTCCGGTGATTCTTACTTCCGAACGGGCCGGACGGCGCCTCGTTCCATCCCTCCGGGATGTTCAACGGCGGATCGATTCGTCGCTCCAGGCGCAAGTCGTGGATCTGGGAAAGCGTGCATCTTTGTCCGTCAACGTGCAGCGCGTTCCGTTCACTGTACAAAACGTCGTCGGTCTCATCGAAGGCAGCGACCCTAACCTGCGACGCGAAGTCATCATTGTCGGAGCCCATTACGATCACGACGGGGAGCACGACGGACAGATCTGGCCGGGTGCGGACGACAATGCCTCGGGAACAGCGGGCGTTCTTGAACTGGCTGAAGCCTTCGGGAATGGCCGGCGAGCGCCCGTTCGTACCATCCTGCTTTGTCTGTTTGCCGGCGAAGAAAAGGGCGAGATTGGAAGCCAACATTACACGGACAACCCTTTTATTCCTATAGTCCGCACAACTGCAATGCTTCAGATGGACATGATTGGCCGGAATGAAGAGCACGGAGCAAATCGGCAGCTGATGCTGGAACGTGAGACTTCAGCACAGAACGCAAACACAGTGAATCTAATCGGAACGCTCTTCAGCTCCGATCTTCGTAAGACGATGGAATCGGCTAATGGGCAGGTGGGCCTCGATCTCAAGTTTCGTTATGACGACACTCCTGAAGATCTTTTGCGCCGCAGCGATCAATGGCCCTTTCTACAGAAAGGTATTCCATCGCTGTTCATTCACACGGGGGAGCATCCCGACTATCACCAGCCCAGCGATACGGCGGACAAGATCAATTATGCAAAGATGGAAAAGATTGTCCGGCTGGTGTTCGTTGCTGTGGAATCCCTGGGCAATGCTTCGGCACGCCCGGGATTTATAGGGCAGTCCGAAGCAAGAATGGATTCCGAACGTGATTAAGATCTTCCCCGATGCCTGTGATAGTGTTTGCGCCATGAGAAAAGTACTCCTGCCCCTGATTGCGATCATGCTATTGCCGACCGTGCTTCGCGCTCAGAACGCCGGAAACCTCTCGAAAGCGACGCGTGTCCGATGCACATTCTCGTTGATGGCTGCCGGCACCTGGGCAAAGGATCAGGCGGAAGCAAAGACGAAACCCGCGAATCTGACCCTCGAATTCGAATCGATCAACACGGACGAGGGCACAGCGGAACTGAAGGAAAGGGTCGGAAAATACGACATCATCGTGCGTTACGCACAGGGGTACCTGCACTTCATTCAGTCGTTCTACAACGGACCTCTCTATACGACGACCGTACTTGATAAGAAAACTGCGGCAGGAAAACTGAAGGCCATGCAC
>DASTBJ010000388.1:0-4353 GCA_035712125.1 Terriglobia bacterium | reverse complement strand
CAGGCAGCTACAGTCCAATTCAAGATTTCCAATTTCGGACTTGAAATGCAGGATTCGTCCAATTTTAAAATTCCTCCCCGATTTCACACTTCGCCGGGTTTGCTCACCTCGATACCGCAGCCAGTTCTTCTCCCAGGTGCGCTGAGATTTTATAGGTTCCCCGTTTAGTGATTTACTTGTCCCGAGGGACGTTCATGCTGGATAGGTTTTTCCCGCCGCAAACGAGCCGACTGGATCCCGAAACCGCTGCTGCCGGGTTGAGGGTCATCACCTGGACGGTTATGGGCACGAGTCTTTTGATACTGATCGCGGTATCGGAAATGCCGGATTACACGTGGAGGTGGCTCGCAACCATAGCGGCCGTTTACGCGGTATGCATACCGGTACTGATTCTGACGAAAGTCGGCCGAACGAGCGCTGCGGGGTGGCTGCTCGCGGTGGGTATGGGCTTCATCACGACACTGATGGCTCTGACTGCCGGCGGCATTTCCGCTATCGCTCCGATCACCTATCTGGTGCCTGTACTCGTGGTGGGTTTGCTTTTTGGAGGCAGGGCGGGAGCGGCGACTGCCTTGATCTGCCTGGTTGCCTCGATTGGCCTCGCAGTGTTTGAAACGGCGGGATGGCTGCCGTGGCAGGTTTTGCCGTACACGCCTGTCCTGCGCTGGACGGCGATTGCCATTCTTATCGTGATCGCGACGGCTATTCAGTACGTCACTTCACGAGCAACCCTGGAAGCCCTTCAGCGGAGCTCCGAGGAGCTACAGGCGCGGAAGCTTACAGAAGGCGTATTGCACGAGTCTCAGGAAACTCTTCGCTCCTCGGAGAAAAGGTTTTCAGTCGCTTTTAATGCGAACCCGGCACTGTGCACGATTTCGTCACTCGATGGGCGATTCGTCGCCGTCAACAGCCAGTTTCTTCAAACAACCGGGTATACCCGCGAAGAGGTGATCGGCAAAACGGCGCTTGACCTGGAAATGTGGCCCAATCCGAAAAACCGCCAGGTCGTCATGGAAAAGTTAAAGGCTGACGGAATGGTGAGGGGTATTGCCGTGGACCTTCGCACCAAAAACGGTGAGGATCGCGTGCTGCTTTTGTCCATTGAGCGTATCGAACTAGACGGGCAACCGTGTCTGCTGCACTCCGGGCAAGACATTACGGAGCGTACGCGGGCGGAGATTGCCGTGAAAACCTCGGAAGAACAACTGCGCGCGCTGTCCGCCCGACTGCGATCGGCTCGCGAAGAGGAAGGCACGCGAATCGCCCGCGAGATTCATGATGAACTCGGTGGGGCACTGACGGGACTCAAGTGGGACCTGCAGGGAATTCGCGAAAGTCTAATGACATCTTCGAACGGAGGTGGCAACGCGGCCATCGCCCAGAAAATCTCGAACCTGGCAGATTTAGTCGACACGACAATCTCGACGGTCCGGCGAATCTCGTCCGACCTGCGTCCGCCGGTGCTTGATGACCTGGGGCTGATCGCAGCCGTGGAATGGCAGGCACAGCAATTTCAATCTCGCACGGGAATTCGATGCGAGTGCAAAACGGCTTCGGATGCGCTGGATCTCGATCGCGACCGGGCTACCGCGGTTTTTAGAATCTTTCAGGAAATTCTGACCAACGTTCTCCGTCACTCCGCCGCGACAGAGATTCTGGTGGAAATACGTAAGGAATTGTCGAACTTCGTTCTTGAGGTGACCGATAACGGACGTGGCATCTCAGAGAGAGACACAGCAGGCGCAAGTTCTCTCGGTCTCCTCGGCATGCGCGAGCGCGCCGTTCTTGCCGGAGGCGATGTGTTGATCCGTAGCACCGAAGGGCGAGGTACCAACGTTGTGGTCCGCGTGCCATTAGCCGTCCCATAGTTTCCGGGAGTTGCCATGACAAAGTATTCGGACTGGATTGATCGGATTCTTCGCGCCGAAGGTCTGCTGCGCAGCCTGTTTCCTAAAGACATCTCTGATCGCGAGCTCTGGCGTCGATTGAACGACGCCGATGATGCGACGCTTGCCGGTGGTCGCATTGGAGTACCGCAGGCGTTTGCCGTCGTTCGGGGAGGTTTGCTCTACGCTCTCGATGATCTCGATGGGTGCAGTGAGTTTTTCCAGAACACGGCGAATGATCTCGTCGGATATTGGCATGGCATGAAGCACCGGCGTGAGGCCGATTTCGACAACGCCCGCTACTGGTTTCGGCGGACGGGCACGCTGCCGTTCTTTGACACCCTTCACAGTCGGGTGTCCGGGATCTCGACCGACGCAGCGAAACAATTTTCGTGGGATCCTTACCTGTTCACAGGTGCGTGCGAACAGCATCGCTTCGGCGACGACAGCGAAGTGCGCGATCTGGCTCGCTTGCAGAGAGCCGAGTTCGATGTCGTTTTTGACTACACCTGGCGGCAGGCAAAGGTTGGCCCGTTGTCTCCATAACGCAGGGCAGCTTGCTGCAACTGCGGGGTGTATACTGCCGCCGCACTTCAAGTTTTCCATAAATAGGAGGACCAGGTGATCCAGAGGACTTTACTCGGAGTTCTGGTTATAGGTGCGGCCTTCTTCGCGCCTGTCGGACGTCCGTTCGATACGTGGAAGAGTTATGGCGGAGGCGTAGACTCCTCCCAGTATTCTTCGCTCCGCGAAATCAACAAGACGAATGTCACCCAGTTGCAGGTGGCCTGGACCTTCCAGCCAGGCGCGAACACCGCGACCAATCCCCTCGTTGTGGATGGCGTCATGTATGTTCCTGGCGGCGGTGGCATCACTGCGCTCGACGCGGCTACGGGTAAGCAACTCTGGGTAAGTCCGGGCGGCACCAACAGCCGCGGCATGAACTACTGGGAAAGCAGCAACCGCTCGGATCGTCGGCTGATCATCATCAACCAGGGCTTCATCAAAGCAATCAATGCAGGAACGGGTGAGCCGATAGCGACGTTCGGAGAAAACGGACGGATCGATCCCATTGCGGGTTCCGATCGGACAATCGGTCGCCCCGGTGGAAATCCCGGCCGGGTCTACAAGGACACCATCATTGTTTCATCACCGGCCAGCGGCGCCGGATACGATGCGACCCCGGGTGACGTCCAGGCGTTCGACATTCTTACGGGAAAACGGAAGTGGACCTTCCACAGCGTTCCGACGGCCGGTGAAGCAGGCGCCGACACCTGGCCGCCCGAAGCTCTGGCTGCAGGCCATGGCGGCGTGCACAACTGGAGTGAATTCACCGTAGACGAAGAGCGGGGAATGGTGCTGGTGCCGTTCGGCACTGCTCGATATGACTTTTACGGTGGAAATCGCAAGGGCGATAACCTTTTTGCAAACAGCCTGGTCGCTCTGAATGCGGAGACCGGAAAGCGCCTCTGGCATTATCAGATGGTGCACCATGACCTGTGGGATTATGACCTGCCCACAGCTCCAAAACTTCTTACGGTGCGCAACAATGGCCGCAACGTTGATATCGTGGCGCAGCCGACGAAGCATGGCTTTTTGTTCGTATTGAATCGAGAAACCGGTGTTCCGTTGTGGCCGGTTGAAGAAAAACCGGTACCTCAGTCCGATGTGCCTGGGGAGTTCACGTCGCCAACGCAACCGTTTCCCACATTGCCTCGGCCATTCGCGCGACAGTCGTTTACAGAAAAAGACATCAATCCGTTTTTGACGCCCGAACAAAAGGAGGCCGTCCGCCAGCGCCTGCTAAACTCGCGCAATGAAGGTCTGTTCACTCCGCCGAGCATGAAGGGTTCGATTCAGTTACCCGGTCACAACGGCGGCGCAAACTGGGGTAGTTCCGCTGTCGATCCGACGAAAGGAACCATGTACATCGTGTCGAAGGAAATCCCGACCTATCTGCGAGTCGGCATGCGCGGAGCGGGCCGGGGCGGCGGCGCAGGTGGTGGAGCAGGCGGAGGACGAGGCGGTAATGGTCGCGGGCGTGGCGCGGCGGCTCCCGCAGACGGGGCGGCTCCTGCGCCAACTGCTCCTCAGGCAACCGCACCCGTGGCTGCACCTCCAGCTGGAGCTGCAGCGCCCGCTGCTGCGGCCGGCAATCGGGGAGGCGCTGCCGCACCCGCAGCAGGAGGGCGGGGCGTCGCGGCGCCGCGCGCTTACAGGCCGGAAGGATTTGTCGACTACGACGTGCCGTATGTGTTCCTGACGAGTGGAACAACACCGGAAGGCGTAGGAGGCCTGCCGGAAATCGGCCCACCCTGGTCTCAGATCACGGCCTACGATTTGAATACGGGAAACATTCTCTGGCAGAAGCCGCACGGTGGCGTCGCTGTCCTCGGTGAAGCGGGGAAGGGCACGGGCAGTATGGCGCCGCGAGGCGGCGTGGTCGTTACAGCGGGAGGGCTGATCT
>DASTBJ010000387.1:0-8476 GCA_035712125.1 Terriglobia bacterium | reverse complement strand
GTGTGCGGGAAGAAGTGCTTCAAAAGGAGAAGAAACTTCATCCTCATGAACTCGAGACGATTGCGTTGCGCCTCCGACTGATGCGTACACAGTTCCTCGTGTTGCAGCAGTGGGAAAACAAGGACTACAGCGACGCCATCCGGCGCGTCGACGTCGCATGGACTCGCATCCTCGAGGCCATTGAACCTTCGGCTGTGACCCGCGCGACAGCGGACCTTGTGAAAGACCTCCGCTCGTTGAGTGTCCCGTTTGATACGGGCGAAATTCTTACCGCGTTGACCGAAGACGAAGGCCGAAAGTTGTGCATTGTACAGGGCACTCTTTCGGAGGAGGAGCGTCTCGAGATTGAAAGCCACGTCAACAAGACCTACGACATTCTGAAGATGATCCCGTGGAGCAAAGGACTCGAACAGGTGCCGGAAATCGCCTACAAGCACCATGAGAGTCTGGACGGGAAAGGCTATCCTAACCAGCTCAAGGGGGATGCCATCCCGCCCCAGACCCGCATCATGACCATCTGTGACATTTACGATGCGCTGGTTGCCAGCGATCGGCCCTACAAACCGTCGATGCCCGCCGAGCGGGCTCTCGGCATTATTGAGGGGCAGGTCAAGGCGGGCCGGCTGGACAAGAACTTGTTCGACGTCTTCGTCCGTGCCCAGCTGTTCAACACACAAAAGATCGCCGAGCGATCCGTCGTTACCGTTGGGACATAGCGCCGCATCGCTAAAACATCGGAAATCGGAAAAGTGAGGTAGTCCGATTTATGTTTTCGAATTCTCGGATTTGAGATGCAGGACTCGTCCGATTTCCGATTCCCCATGCATGCCAGGAATCTCTTGCACCCCCGTTAATCCATTTGAGAATTCCTCCGTACGTGGCATAGTCGATTCGCTGTCAGTGGGCCCGACCCCACACTCACACGCAATCAAAGGAGAATCTTATGCGTCGAAAACTCGCACGCTTTTTCGCCATCCTTGTGTTGACCTTGCCCGTGTTACTGAACGCACAGAATCCGACACCGGCACCCGCGGCCGGCGCTCAGGCGCCTGGAGGCGCTCCGCGTGGCGCACGGGGTCCTGCCGGTCCGGCCAATCAGCCTCAAGCTCGTGACGATGCGCGACACAAGGGTTTCCTGGAAATTGCGCAGAAGGGCAATATCGATCTGCTTTTCGTTGGCGATTCCATTACAGACTGGTTCTCGAATCCCTTCCGTGGAGGGGCGGCACCCGGCCTGGAAGTGTGGAATGCAAACTTTGCCGCGCTGAAGCCTGCAAACTTCGGTATCGCCGGGGACACGACTCAGGGCGTCCTGTGGCGAATGCAGAACGGAGAGCTGGAGGGTTTCAAAGCAAAGCTCATCGTTCTGATGCTCGGCACCAATAACATCAACCGAAACCCCGTTGACGAAATCGTTGACGGCGACCGCCTGATCATCGAGGAATTCAAGAAGCGTCAACCTCAGGCGAAGGTCCTGCTGCTGGGTGTTTTCCCGCGCAACGCGGACCCTGCCAATCCCCTGCGCGCAACAATCAAAGAGATTAACGGCAAGCTCGCCAGGCTGGCCGATAACAAGCAGGTTTTCTTCATGGACATCGGCGATAAATTCCTGACGGCCGACGGCACCCTCACGACCGAAGTCATGGCGGATGGCCTGCACCCCACCGCGCGCGGATATCAGATCTGGGCTGACGCGATCAGTGGACGAGTCAAGGAACTGATGAAATAGATCTCGAAATCGGACGAACGGAAAACTCAAATCCCGAAATTTCAAAATCGCAAATCGGACCTGTCAAGCCATCAACGTCAGTCCGATTTAAGATTTTGAGATTTCGGGATTTGAGTTTTCCGTTCGTCCGATTTCGAGATTCTTCTTCTTCAGGACAGCCCGCGACCTCCCCCATCGCATGGTTCGACCGTCCCACCTGTATAATCTCCCTATGGTTGGCGGGCTAATTGTGACCCACGGCAGGCTTGCGATTGAGTTGCTCAACGCTGCTGAAATGATTGTCGGTGAAATCCACGGGATGGCCGCGGTGTCTCTGGGATGGCACGACGACGTCGATACCGCAGCCACCATGATTCGAAACGCCCTCGACCGTGTCCGCACTCCGGACGGTGTTCTGATTCTTACAGACATGTTCGGTGGGACCCCGACCAACATCGCGTCGACCTTCCTGGGTCAGGAAAACGTTGAAGTGGTGACAGGCGTCAACCTTCCGATGCTGATCAAGCTGGCACAGGCACAGAACGAGCACACGCAGGAACTCGCCAACGTCGCGCGTTTGGTCCGTGAGAGTGGGCAGAGCAGCATCTACCGCGCGAGTGAACTTCTGGCGCCCAAGAACAGGGCATGACCGAGAGGAAGGTCATCGTGGGGCACCGGCTGGGCCTCCATGCTCGCGCTGCCGCACGTGTCGTTCAGCTTTCCAGTCAGTACGCATCAGCCATTTCGCTGTCCCGCGATGATCGCGGAAATAGAATTGAAGCCGACGCGCGCAGCATACTGAGTATCCTCCTGCTCGCTGCGGCTCACGGCTCCGCGCTTGTTGTACGCGCCGAAGGAACGGATGAAGGCGAAGCCGTCGAATGCATCTGTGAGTATCTGAAGGGATGAAAGAAGAACGTATCATTCGAGGTGTCATGGCATCAGCGGGCGTCGCGATAGGTCGCGCGATCCGTAGCTTCGACCCGTTGATGATTTCCTACAATTTTCACATCCCTCAGGGGGAGACCGCGAAAGAGGTCCTGCGATTCCGCGCCTCGGTCGAAAAGTCGCGCCGGCAACTTGAGCGCATGCAGGCGGAATTACGGCAAAGCAAAATCCCAGAATCGTCCTTCCTGATTGATGCGCACCTGCTGATCCTTCAGGACAAGTTGTTTGTGGATCGCATTGTCGAAACAATCCAGGAACGCGCCGTCAATGCGGAGTGGGCAATCCAGCAGGTGAGCGACGAGCTCTTCGAAGCTTACGATCGACTTCAGGATGACTACTTGCGGGAACGCAGGGGTGACCTTGAAGATATCGTCCGCCGCATGCTCCACAATCTCCGCTCGAAGTCGAGTTCCACCCTGCCGGCCCTGCCGCACGAAGCGATCCTCGTCGGTAAGACAATCCCACCGTCAACGCTGTTCGAACTCCGCGCCAGCCGCGTCGCGGGCATCGTGACCGAAACCGGCAGTCCACTCTCTCATACCGCCATCGTGGCTCGGTCCCTGGAGTTGCCCGCGGTTATGGGAGTTCATGATCTGTCCGGAATCACCTCCGGAGATCTTCTGATCGTGAATGGCACGCGCGGAATGGTCATCTGTAACCCCGATCCGTCAACGGCGAGGGAATACCGGCAAAAGACGCGGATTCCGCGCAGTCCTCTTCGGCGCCGTGACGCCCACATCCCCGCGGTCACTCAGGACGGCATTCGTATTTCGCTCGGAACCAATATCAACTTCAGCGAGGAAGCCCGCTCCGCAGTAGAAAGCGGCACGGAGTTCATCGGGCTGTATCGCACGGAGTTCGATTTCTTCAAAGAGGGGGGCAAACCCACTGAAGAGGAGTTGATCGGGCAGTACACCCGTGTCCTCAAGGCGGTCCGTCCCGCACCGGTTACATTTCGCACGATCGACGTTGGTAATGACTGGAACAGCCGGGACGGGACAGGCTCCAGCCTGTCAAGCCGCGGCCTCCGCTTCAGCCTCGAGAATCAGGACATTTTCAAGCTTCAGCTTCGCGCACTGTACCGGGCGTCCCGTAACGGCCGGATGCGCATCCTGCTGCCCTTTGTGTCGACAATCGCGGATCTCGATGCAGCCTTCGAGATCATTGCAGGCGTGAAAAGGGAACTCAGCCGTCACAAGAACGCATTTGATCGTGAAGTGCCGGTTGGCGTCATGATCGAAACGCCGGCCGCGGCGCATACCTGTGACCTCATGGCGTCGCGCGTGGACTTCTTCTGCCTTGGAACGAACGACCTTATTCAGTATTACCTCGTGATCGATCGCTCCGATCAGTCCGCGGCGCACCTGTATAACCCCTTTCATCCGGCCATCCTGCGGTGTCTCCATCAGGTGTACACTCTCCTTCAGTATTCGGGCCGACCCGTTACCGTCTGCGGAGAAATGGCCGCGGACCCCGCGGCCGCTGCGGTCCTGCTGGGATTGGGTTTTACGTCCCTCTCCGTCAGCCTCGCCGCTTATCCCCGAATGAAGGAAGCGATAGGCTCGCTCAGCGTCGGCAGGCTCCGCGAACTGACCGGCGAGATCATGAAGATGGAGAGTCCGAAGGACGTTGAAGACCGCGTGCGCTCCACGATTGCATGAAGGATAACCCGCGCAAACTTCTCGGCTACGTTCGGCGTCACCAGTGGGCGCTCTGGATCGCGCTGCCGCTGGCCTGTGTTGTCGGTCTCGCCGAAGCAATGACGCCGTTCTTGCTCAGCGGTGTCTTTGACACGTGGCTGGGCAACACTGGAACTTCAGACGGCCCATCCTTGCTGGGAATCTCGCTCGACCTGGCCTACCTGGGGGGTGCGACCCTCCTGGCGCTACTTATCGGCGTCACGATCCTGAAGACCGTTGCGGAATACGGTGCCGTCAGCGCCACAGCCTGGCTGGGGCAGGCTGTGGTGTGCGATCTTCGTAATGATGTGTTTGGCCGGATCCTCCGACAACCCCTTCAGTTCTTCCTGCAAAGCTCTACGGGTGAGCTGATCTCCCGGGTCTCGACCGATATCGAGCGTGTGCAGACGGCCAGTTCGGAGACGCTGGCCGAGTTTTTCAAGCAAGCTGCAATTCTCACGTTCCTGACAATCGCTATCTTTGTCATCGACTGGCGACTCTCGTTGGCCTCGCTGATCCTGATCCCTCTGGTTTTCTACCCTACGGTATGGTTTGGTCGAAAACTGCGCTCGCTCAGCCGGTCCAATCAACAGGAACTCGGAGAAATGGCCGGAGTCGTGAGCGAAGCATTCTCGGGAAATCGCATCGTCAAGGCGTTCCTCATGGAAGAGGCGGAGAGTCGACGCTTCCAGAACATCACCCGCCGGCTCTTCAAGACAAATCTCCGCCAGCGGATGACTCACGCGCTTTCGTCGCCACTCATGGAGATCCTTGGAATCTTCGTGATCGCCGGCTTTGTTGTCTATGCAAACCAGAGGGGCATGAAATCCGGTTTGCTGATGGGATTTGTACTGGCCCTGGTCAAGCTGTACGACGGCGTTCGCAGGATGAGCGGCATCAGCAATTCTTTCCAGCAGGCCTTCGGCGCCTCTTCGCGGATCTTCGAGATCCTGGCGCTCGACCCGGAACCGGATGCCGGTGGCCGGGAATTGAGGGGCTTTCAGACTGCTATTGAGTTTCGCGATGTTGCGTTTGAGTACACGCCCAACTGCCCCGTGTTGAGCCATATCGATTTCGAAGTCCGCAAGGGTGACGTCGTCGCGATTGTGGGAGCCAGTGGATCCGGTAAATCCACACTGGTGAACCTTGTGCCCCGTTTCTTCGATGTGACGGGTGGGCAGATCCTCATCGACGGAGTCGACGTCCGGGACTACACGCTGCAATCGCTGCGCGCTCAACTGGCTGTCGTGACTCAGGACGTGATCCTGTTCGACGACACGATCTGGGCAAATATCGCTTACGGCAATCCCAGCGCGCCTCGCGACCGCGTTCTGGCTGCGGCCAGGGCCGCCCTCGTGGAAGACTTCGTCTCCGTGCTGCCTGACAAGTATGAAACACGCATCGGAGAGCGGGGCCTGCGCCTTTCCGGCGGTGAGCGCCAGCGGATTTCCATAGCCCGGGCGATTTTGAAGGATGCTCCGATCCTGATTCTCGACGAGGCGACATCGTCGCTGGATGCGGAATCCGAAGTTTACGTGCAGCGGGCGTTGCAGAACCTGATGCAGGGCCGCACGACAATCGTTATCGCACATCGGCTTTCCACGATCCGGCATGCCGACAAGATCGTCGTGCTGCTGGATGGCGTCGTCCACGAAACAGGCCGGCACGAGGATCTGATCGGCAGGCGTGGCGCGTACTGGAGATTGCACAGCATCCAGGATGCCGGGTCAGTAAAGAACTTAATTTGAGGTTTTTCTCATGATCACCAGCATGACAGGTTTCGGCTCCGCCAGGGCAGAAGGGCCGAACCTGACCGTTCTCGTCGAAGTAAAAAGCGTCAACCACCGCTATGTAGATATGCACGTCAAGATTCCCGGAGAGTTCCAGAGTTTCGAGAACCAGATCCGCCAGAAGATCACCGGGAAATTTCGCCGGGGACGCTTCGACATCTTTGTGCGGATCGATTACAAGCGCAGCTCCGTCAGGCTGGACGCGAACGAGAGTCTGATCCGCGCTTATTTGGACCTTCAGGATCGCCTCAGGAAGCACTTCTCCATTGAGGGTGGCATCTCCATGGAGATGCTGTCCAAGATCCCGGGTCTGATTTCCATTTCCGACAGCGATCTGACCGCCGAGGAACTCAGCCGCATCGGAACGGCCCTTGATGAAGCCCTTACAGAAGCGTGCAGCAAGCTGGCCGATATGCGCGCTACCGAGGGCAAGACGCTCATGAAAGACATCGACACCCGGCTGGCCGCGATTGCGCGGCACCTTGCGACCATTACTGCCGGAGCCCACGGGTTTGTCGAGCACTACCGAACTCAACTCCTGGCGCGGATCGCGGAACTCGCTCCGGAACTGGTTAGTGCCAGCGATCATCGTCTCGAGACTGAGGCGTTGTTGTATGCCGAACGTAGCGATGTGACGGAGGAAATCACGCGTCTGGGCAGCCACCTCGAGCAGTTTTCCGGCCTCAAAAAGCTCAATGATGAGGCCGGAAAGCGCATGGACTTCATCCTCCAGGAAATGAATCGGGAAGTGACCACGATCCTGTCCAAGACTTCCGGCCTCAACGAGCGAGGGGCGGCCATCGGTCAGGCGGCTATCGACATCAAGGTGGAAATCGAAAAATTGAGGGAGCAAGTCCAGAATATTGAGTAGAATATAAGGCTCTTCGGATGCGCGCCAATGTCTACATTGTCTCGGCCCCGTCGGGGTCAGGAAAGACGACTCTGTTACAAAGCCTTCTTAAGACGTTTAAGGATCTGAAATTTTCCGTTTCTCACACGACCCGTCAGCCACGTCAGGCGGAGCGGGAGGGAGTCGACTATTTTTTTACAGAGCGGTCGAGATTTCAGGAGATGGCGGATCGCGGCGATTTCCTGGAGTGGGCGGAATATTACGGACAGTTATATGGAACATCGCGGGCATTTGTTGAAGAGCATGTAAACGCCGGGCGCGATGTGATCCTGGATATCGATGTCAATGGCGCGCGCCAGGTAAAACAGAAAATCAAGGACGCCATCGCAGTATTCATCATGCCGCCGTCGTTTGGAGAACTCGAGAGACGGTTGCGCTCGCGCCGGCAGGAGTCGGACGAGGCGATCCACCGGCGTCTCGAGATCGCGCGAAGCGAGATCAAATATTGCCGCGATTACGACCACATCATCATTAACGATGTCCTGGGGGATTCCATTCAGGTTCTAGAAGCCGTCGTGCGCGCGGGCCGCGCGCGACCCTGGCGGCAGCAGGCCCGGATCGACGAGATCATCGCATCTTTCGGAGGTACCGCTTGATTCAGATTCCAGACAATGTCGACAGCAAATATCGGTTCGTTATTCTCTCCGCTCTTCGCGCGCGCCAGATCCAGAGCGGCAGCTCGCCCATGATCAAGGAACCCAGCCATAAAGCGACACAACTGGCTCGCAAGGAGCTTCAACAGGGACTCGTGAAGTTTCGCGTGCCTGATTTCCCTGCGAAGAAGGGCAACAGCCAGCAAGAAACCCCGGAAGAATAAACCGGTAAACCCATGAAGATCGCGCTCGGAGTCAGCGGCGGCATTGCCTGTTACAAAGCCGCGGAGATTCTCCGCCGGCTTCAGGATCGCAGCTTCGACGTGGCCGTAGTCATGACGAAGGGCGCGGCACAGTTTGTGACATCGCTGACGTTCCGCGCCCTGTCGGGCAACAAGGTCTACATGGACATCTTTGAAGGCGCCTCGGCCGGTGCCGATGCCTCGAGCGCCTACGACCACATTTTCCTCGCGCAGGGAATCGATCTGTTCCTGGTGGCGCCCGCCACTGCGGACTGCATCGCAAAGATGGCAGCCGGTATCGCCGACGACTTTTTCACGACCTTCCATCTGGCAGTCCAGTCGCCGATCGTGGTGGCTCCCGCGATGAACACGCGGATGTGGGAACACCCGTCCGTTCAGGCCAACCTTCGCACGCTGCAAGGCCGGGGCGTGCATATTATCCAACCCGAAACGGGCCGAATGGCCTGCAATACCTACGGTCCCGGCCGACTCGCTCCGGTCGAGGAGATTGTGGAATACGTGACGGCCCTGCTGGCTCAAGAGCAGGATTTAAAGGGTGTGCGGTTGCTGGTCACTGCAGGCCCCACTGTCGAAGACCTCGATCCT
>DASTBJ010000386.1:0-3870 GCA_035712125.1 Terriglobia bacterium | reverse complement strand
ACGAGGAAAATCCTTTGATTGGAATTCGAGAGTTTCTCCGGTGTCCTGGTTATTCACAAAACCGGGACTGGGCAACCCAACGCTGCTGACGGTTTTCCACGGAGCCACGAGTTGCTCGAGCCGATCCATCGGGGTTGCGAGAATGATGGCGGAGTCGGCCGGATCGCCTGAGTTCGATTCCGAAGCTGTGACCCTGCGATTGATTTCCAGAAGGCTGATCTTCTCCAGGTTTGCGATCAATTCCCGCCGCGCCTGCTCAACGGCCTGCAGACGCTGGCCGGGTTCGCGCTGTCTGGCAAGTTCTTCGTCCTGTCGCAGGAACCTGTAGGTCAGGACCGATAGCGCCGCTGCCGATAGCACCACGGCGACCAGAAAGAGACCGAACTGTCGTTTTCGGCGATCCATGGAATTCTCGCGAGATTCTGGATCGCACCTACAGCCGAATCTTCACGAAACTGTCATGCGCGCAAAAACTGAGGGTAGCATTGGTGTTGACGGTCTACACCAATCTGATGTAGATTGTCGACACTATGTCGGAAATCCGCAGAACGGATCTTCTTCAAGGCACTCTCGACCTGCTTATCCTTCGAACCCTTCAGAACGAGCCCAAACACGGCTGGGATATTGCGGAGCGCATCGAGCAGATGTCCGAGCACGTGCTGGAAATAAATCAGGGATCGCTGTACCCGGCGCTTCATCGGCTCGAGCACCAGGGCCTGATCAAAGCGGAGTGGGGAATCTCCGAACTCGGGCGGCGCGCTCGGTTTTATCGCCTTACGACTGCAGGACGAAAACAGCTCCAGGCACACTTCGAAGACTGGGAGCGTATTTCCGCGGCAATTAACCGTGTACTGAAAATGGCCTGATATGAACCTGAGAGATCTCTGGCTGAGACTTCGGTCCCTGCTGTTCGGTCGACGCGTCGAGCATGAACTGCAGGAAGAGCTCGATTTTCATCTCCACATGCAGGCACGCAAGAACAGGTCAAAGGGTGTTCCCGAAGAGACCGCCAGACACCAGGCTCGGCGGAAATTTGGCAACGTGGCAACTGTTGCGGAAGAATGCCGCGACCAGCGCGGGACACAGTTCATCGACAGCCTTGGTCGCGATATCCGTTATGCAGGCCGTCAGCTCCGCCGGACTCCGATCTTTACCGCAGTTGCCCTGTTATCCCTGGCTCTGGGCATCGGCGCGAACACGGCGCTGTTCACGGTTTTCGACACGTTGTACCTGAGAAAACTTCCTGTTCCTCAACCGGACGACGTTGTTTCATTTCGATGGCGAGCCCTGGGCGAGTCCAATCCGCTCGTTCCCGGAGGAGTGTTCGGCAGCCTGATTACGTCTTCCGACAGCAGCGGCAGAGAGTATCAGGCGAGCACATCATTTCCAGTGAGAACGTTCGAAACCTTCCGGCAGTCGACAAGCACTCCGGCGGAGGTGTTTGGCTTCGCTCGTTTTGCGGCGAGCGCCGATATTCGAGGGTGGCCGCGGGACGTGACGGCTCAACTGGTATCGGGCAACTACTTCTCAGCACTTGGCGTGCGCGCCATTGCCGGACGCCTCCTGGAAATCCGAGACGACGAAGCCACGGCGGAGCCTGCGGCCGTCATTAGTTACTTTGCGTGGCAGACGTTGTTCAGCGGAGAACAATCGGCCATCGGAGAAAAGATAAGGATTAACGGAACAACCGCTACAGTCGTTGGAATTCTCCCTCGCGATTTCTATGTTGCAGGGGGAACCGCACCGGATGTTTCGTTGCCGGCCGCATTCGCGAGTTCCGTCAGTCAAGGCGCTCTGGCACGACCGGAGAGATGGTGGATGCGGCTGATGGCGAGGAAGAAGCCCTCAGCAACCGTTCAGCTGGTCGAAGCGAGCCTGCAGGGAGTGTTTCAGGGAACCCTGGAAACCGCGTCATTCCCGCAGGTTTCACAGGAACAGATCCCGCGTCTCGAAGTCGTGAGCGCCAGTCGCGGCTTCGTCGACGTCGTTTCTGGCGGTCAACAGGAAGACCTTCTGCTGACCGTCTGGGTGGTGGTCACGGTGTTGCTGCTGATCGTGTGTCTGAACCTTGCCAATCTGCTTACGGCACGTGCCATCTCTCGCGAGTATGAAATCGGAATGCGTCTGGCGCTTGGCGCGAGCCGTCTGCGCCTGATACGCCAATTGGTCACCGAAAGTGTCGTTGTCGCACTGCTTGGCGGAGCAGCAGGAATACTCCTGTCGGTGTGGGGACAGAATTTGCTCCGAGCCTATTTCCGAACCCAGATCCCGATGGAAATCAATGGGCGTGTGCTCGCCTTCAATGTCGCCGTAGCGTGCATCACCGGTCTGCTCTTCGGCCTCGTCCCCGCGCTCCGCGCCACCCGAATGACTGTCAACAATTCGATGAAGGGCAACGCGAGGGTTGCTGCGGTGCAACCCAGGCCCATACTGAACAGGTCTCTGGTGGTGATTCAAGTGGCGATGGCCGTGGTGCTTCTGGTCGGGGCAGGCTTGCTTGTACAGAGCGCGGGCAACTGGAAGCGTCTCGATCTGGGTTTCAACCCCGAGGAATTCGTCGTTTTCCAGGCACCGCCTGCCGAAAAGCGGGAGGCGGGCCTGTATGGGCGTCTCGCCGCCCGGATTCGTGAGGCTCCCGGCGTTCGTGGCGTATCCACCGCAGGCTGCTTCCCGCCCGATTCTTGCAGCTCGAGCCTTTCCACAACCGACGGCCAGGATCCAGTACGCGTCGATGCTCGCCGTTTGAGCGTTCCGCCGGGGTTTTTCGAGACGATGGGAATCTCGTTGGTCGCCGGAAGGAACTTTGCAAGTACGGACATGAACGTCGGAACAGCTGCTGCCATCGTCGACACCGATCTCGCCCGCACTCTCTATCCGGCATCAAATCCGATCGGAAAACGTTTCCATTTCGGCGACGGCGAACGCAGGACCGAATTCGAAATTGTCGGCGTTGTCGAGAATGCTGTTTTTGACGTCGATCGTTCGAGGATTCGACCGAATTACTACACACCGCAAACGGAAGCCGCGCTGAACTCCGGCACCAGTTTCGTGGTTCGGATCGCCGCAAATCCCCAGACTGCTGTCCCCGACATTCGGCAGGCGGTCGCGGATGTCGATTCGAACTTTCCGATTTTCGGCCTGACAACATTGCAGCAGATCGTCGAACAGACCCTTTCACGGCAGCGCCAGATGTCGGCGACATGGATACTGTTCGGAGCGACGGCGCTGTTGCTGACCGCAATTGGATTGTATGGGCTGATGTCCTACATCGTGACGCGCCGCATCAACGAAATCGGGATCCGAGTCGCGCTCGGCGCAACGAGCGAAGGCATACTCCTTCTTGTCATGCGGCAGATCCTGCTATTAGTGGCAGGTGGAATCGCCGCCGGTTTTGTCATGTCGCTTATTCTGACCCAGGTCCTTCGGTCCTATGTGTTCGGTGTGAACGTCGTCGAAATATGGACGCTGGTTGCCGTGGGTGGGATTGTCACGGCGGTGACTGCTGTCGCCAGCTACCTGCCGGCCCGTAAGGGAACGCGCATCGACCCGGTCGCCGCGTTACGTTGCGACTGAGAGGCGTGAGCCTCGCAGATCAAATCAAATTCAAATCCGAAATCCCGGGCTCCCACGCCCCCCTGAGTCAGGGGGGCAGCGCGGCGAAGCGCCGCGCGAGAGGGGGTTCCAAAGCGAACCTTGTGGGGATGCGGCGTGGGAACCCCCGCCCGCACGGGCCACGCCCGTGCTGCCCCCCTGACTCAGGGGGGCTTGGGAAAATCGATAACCATCTCCGTGCATCACCAGTGGTGTATGATTCCGCATCGTTCCACCTATATGCCCAACACATCAAATCGGACCCGAACCATACTTCCA
>DASTBJ010000385.1:0-2657 GCA_035712125.1 Terriglobia bacterium | reverse complement strand
TCACGATTGCTGTTGTTGCCGGTTGCCGGCCGTTTGCTCGATGTAGAACTCCGGCTTCTTGCGCAAGCTCTTAAGAGCATCCTGGCCCTGGAAATCCTTGGCCACGTCCGCGCAGCCCTTTCCATGGAAACCTTCCAGGTCGATCGAGCTGTTGCCCTGCTCGTCGATTTCGATGATGACGGTCTTCTTTTTCATCGGATTCCCTCCTTATCGGACCGCAAACCGGAGCTGGATCTTCTTGCCCTGAGGTGTGTCGATGACCTCCTTCCCCTTGAAGATGTACCCCTTCGCCTTGGCTACGGCCATGGTCTGCCGCTCCTTGTAGATCTGCGCAATCCGCCCGAGCCACGGATCGTCGAATCCGATTCCGCGGTCGTACTCGCTGACGATCGCCTGGTAGACACCGCTGGAGTCCCGCGCGAAACCAATGTCGTTGGATGCGGAATCCAACCGCCGACGTGGGATGATGACGTGCGCCCGCTCAGCCCGCTTGTCGCCGAGATAGCCGGTGAGGGATTTGCCCTCGCGGCGCACTTCAGGCTCATAGCCCAGCTCCTGCAGCGCTTCGACGAGATAGCGCTCGTCGGTGAACCGTGTACGCAGTTCGAGGTAATTGCTCACATTTCCTCCTGTGAATTTCTAAATCAGTGGTGGTGGTGTGGTGGTGTGTGGCTTTAGACCGAATTGGGGAGTTCTATTCCGTATCCCGGAAGGTACGTTTCCCGGCGCGCCGACGGCCGCCTGACGAAAATCCGCTGCGAAGACGCCCGTTTGTGACGCGCTGAGAAAGCGTCCCGACGCCTGACGCCGCAGCGCTTCGATCTGGTCGGCCGCGGACCGCGAAATCGGGACAATGTACTCGGAGGATTCCTTGAGCGAGAGCTTCAACCGCCAGGCTTTGCGGCAGCACTCTTTGATCTCCGCACCCGTCCAGCCCTCGTCGTCCGGCAGCTCGCCAGTAAGATTCCATCTATTGCTGTAGATGTCCCAAATCGCCCGACGTTCCTCGGCCGACGGCAGATCGAAGAAGAATGTCCCCAAGGTGAAACGTCGGCGGAGTTCCGGCGGCAAGCTCGTGATCGAATTGCAGGTGGCTATCCAGAGGCTGCGCCCTTGCGAGATGGCGTCCACGACCTGCAGGGCGACGCGCAACCGCTCTCCCGATCCACCGACAAGCGAGTTCTGCATCGCCGAAAGATCGAAAGCCACCGTCGGGATGCCTGCCGTTCCGCCTGCCGCCTTTCCAACCGCGCTTTTCGCCGCGCCGGGCGGACCGATAAAGATCATTCCGTCTGCGCCACGGTCCTGCATCCAGCTCAGCATCGTTCCGGTCATCTCGGTCTTTACGCCCGACATGTCCGTGCCGGTGCCGGCAAACGCCTTCTCGATTTCATCAACAAAGACGATCACTCGCGGAGCGTCCCGCCCTTGCGTGACTGCGGTCAAAAACCGTTTGATATTTTCGCAGCCGCCGATCTGATCGAATGTTTCTCCGCCCCGCCAAATGGTGAGTCCTGGCGTTTGTTCAACGGCCTGACACTTCCGCTCCCACAACCGTTCGAGATCGAGGCCGGTCTTTGACAGCGACATTGCCAAAACCTGTTCCGCCGGAAACGCGGCCAGGCCGACCAGGGCATCCACGGCCTTCGAAACTGTCGCATCATCCGGTGCCCGCACGCTTGCCGACTCGAATGTCTCGGCAACCAGCAGCGCCAGGTCTTCCGTTGATGGAAGTGGTTCGTCGATGACCATTACATCGTTCTGCAGCTCAACCGGAAGCGTCGCGCCTGGAGGCGTGACGAGCACCAGCATCTGACCGCCCGCCTTGAACACATCTCTCAGGTTCCAGATGCCCTGCACGACGTCGGGTTGCTCCCATACGCGCTGCGGATTGAGGAAGAACAGGATGGCATCAGCGGTGATTCTCTGCGCGACCGCCAGCACATCGCCCGGACCGATTGCGGAATTCTCGCCGAGAATCTTGGCGACGGCGGATTTACCAGATTCATTCCGTCCTTGTAGGCCGCTAATGAAATCCCAAACGAGTAGAGGCGGTGGACTCTGCTTTCCATTGATGCTTTCACACACTTGAGTGATCGCGCTGGCCGGGTCCGCCGTCCGGACAGCCAGCAATGGCGTACCAACTCTCCGTGCCGCTTTCACTACTGCGCGAAACTCTTCCGTGGAACGAATCATGAGAAGACCTCCCGTAGACCACAAAAGGGAGCCCAGGCTCCCTTTTCATAAAAGACTGTTGAGATTCAGGATTTGGGTGGATGAAGTTGAAACGGCCCCGCTACCACTGCCGACAAAGACTCCACAGGCTACGGGTGGGCCCATCTGACGAATGGGCGATCAGCTTTCGAAAGTTGACCGAAGCAGTGCGCGCCCTATCGGTTATTGGACGGGACGTGAAGAGAGATTTTCACTTTGCGGTTTATCGATGCGTCGGCAACGGATTCCTCAACGCTCCGGCGTTCGGCGATATCCGGTCTTCAAGATGCAGCATGGTCCACGTTTTTTGGAAGATAGACGAACAGGGACCTCCTCCGGCCTCAAGGTGTCGCAAGATGAGTCCGAGCCTTCTACGACCTTGGCGAGAGCCATGAAAGACTTTGAAGAAGCTGGTCCTTCTGGGGATAGATCATGGTTCACGT
>DASTBJ010000384.1:0-4980 GCA_035712125.1 Terriglobia bacterium | reverse complement strand
TCAACCGTTGCTTGGAAAACCTTGAAGGGTTTTCCACAATTACCACAGGCTCGACGGCAGTTATTAAACAGTTCAACTAACAACCCGGAGTCTCACCCATGTCTCCGGACACGTCTCACCCATGTCTCCGGACATACAGGCCGAGGAGGGGAGTCGCGGTGCCTATAGTAACTTGGCACCCCCTCCGGGTTGCGGCGCCAGCGGGCGGGTATTCCCTCTGATGTGTTATGTTTGCTGCGCTTCGAATAGCTTCGGAAAGGGAGAGCGGACGGCTTGGGACGATTCCTTCTGCGCAGACTGGCATATCTCATCGTTCTGGTCGTCATAGCCACAGCCGCGACCTATTTTCTCGCTGCCGCCGCGCTAAATCCCCGATCGAACTTTGAAGGGCGCAACCCGCCGCCTCCCCCGCAGGTCGTGGATGCCCGCCTCGACGAACTGAATCTCAATGACAAGACCCCCATTCTGAAGCGCTTCCAGCGCTGGGCCGGCGGCGTCTTTAAGTCGGACCTGGGATATACGGTTGACGGTGGCTCGGTTAATGAAGAAATGAGCCGCCGGATCTGGGTGAGTCTGCGGCTGCTCCTCGTCGGATCGATCCTCGGAACTCTCGCCGGAATTTCGGCCGGAGCCTACAGCGCCGTCAAACAATATGGACCAGCGGATCAAGGCATCACGTTGGTGTCTTTCGTGATCCTGTCGATTAACACGGTCGTTCTCGCCGTTTTTCTGGCGAACTCCGGGACGTCATTCAACAACGCGGTTGGCCATCGCGTGGTTTACAACACCGGGGAATATGCGCCTGGGCTTGACGGCTGGACATCGGAAGCCATTGTGGATCGGATACAACATCTGATCCTCCCGTCACTGGTGCTCATCCTTCAGGGTTTTGCTTTCTACAGCCGCTACCAGCGGAACGCGATGCTCGACGTTCTTGGCAGCGACTTCGTTCGTACAGCCCAGGCAAAGGGGCTTCGGCGATCTCGGGCCCTGATCAAACACGCCTTACGCACGGCTCTTATTCCCATGGGCACTTTTTTTGCCTACCAGTTTGCGCTGATCTTCATCGGCTCTATCTTTGTCGAAAAGATTTTCAGCTGGCACGGCATGGGGGAATGGTTTGTCCAATCGATTCAAAAGAATGATGTGAATGCGACTGCCGCGATCGGTATGTTTGTCGCCATCCTTGTGTTGATTGCCGGATTCCTGTCAGATGTCGTTACCGTTGCGCTCGACCCGCGCATCCGGAGGAACTGAGCAGCGATGGTTGCCAGGAAACCCTATCCGGATTCTCGAAGCCGGCTGGTCTTGCGGCGATTCCTGCGACGGAGAATCGCTGTTGCCGGACTGTTCATGGTGTTGTTGTTCTTCGTCTTCGCCTACATCGGTCCGACAATCTACAAGTGGCAATACAATCAACTCGATTTCCAGGCATTTCTGCAGCCGCCTTCAGCCGAACACTGGTTTGGCACCACGCAGAACGGGTTCGACATGCTCGCCTTGACGATGCGGGGCATGCAGAAGTCTCTCATTATCGGTTTGATCGGCGCGGTGCTGTCGACCGGCATCGCCGCAATTGCAGGTGCGGCCGCCGGGTATTTTTCCGGATGGACGGACCGGCTGACGATCGCCGTGATCGATTTGCTTTTGGTGCTGCCGGCCTTCCTGATCATCGCGATTTTGTCACCCGTTTTCAGCGGCAGAACGTGGTTGATTTTTGTCATCCTGCTGGCCGCGTTCCAGTGGATGATCACCGCGCGGGTGGTGCGCAGCATGACGCTGTCGATGAAGGAACGGGAGTTCGTTCACGCGGCTCGCTTCATGGGTGTTCCTCACTGGAAAATCATCCTGCGACACATCCTGCCCAATATGTCGTCGTTTCTCATCATCGATGCGACGATCAACGTCAGCAGTCTGATCCTTTCAGAAGTCGGACTCTCCTTCTTTGGCTTCGGCGTGCAGCCGCCCGATATCTCTCTCGGTACGCTGATCAACGACCACTGGCAGTCGGCGTCCACGCCGAACGGATATCAGTTCTACCTGCCGGCTTTCCTGCTCGTGCTCCTCGTCTTGTCCGTGAATCTTGTAGGTGATGGCCTGCGTGACGCGCTGGACCCAAACGCCGGTTTCGGTGGAGATCGATGACCTCAATGCCATCCGGGTCCGCAACAAACCAGCCTTTGCTTGAAGTGAACAATCTCTCCGTTACGTTTCCCAGCGAGGCAGGACCCGTCCAGGCCGTACGTGGCTTGACGTATCACGTGATGCCCGGCGAAGTGCTGGGGATTGTGGGCGAGTCGGGTTCGGGCAAGTCCGTCTCGTCTCTGGCGGTGATGGGACTTCTGCCGGCACGGGCGCGGATCACCGGATCAATCCGATTCAAGGGCACGGAACTGCTCGGCCAGTCCGACAGCGAGCTTTCAACAATCCGGGGCCGCCGCATATCCATGATTTTCCAGGATCCGTTATCCGCGCTGACTCCTGTTTTTACTGTTGGAGACCAGATTGCCGAAGCCGTCCTCATTCACCAGCGGGTTTCACAGGAGGCGGCAATGGAGCGCGCCGTCGAACTGCTGGAGATGGTCGGCATTCCCAATCCGCGACAACGAGCTGCAGCATTCCCGCACGAATTCTCGGGCGGAATGCGGCAGCGCGCCATGATCGCGATCGCTATTGCGAACCATCCGGAACTGATCATCGCAGACGAACCGACCACGGCTCTGGATGTCACGATTCAGGCTCAAATTCTCGAGCTGCTGGAGACGGCGCAGAGGACTACAGGTGCCGCGATCATCATGATCACTCACGATCTTGGCGTTATTGCCGGCACTGCAGAACGAGTTGCCGTCATGTACGCGGGCAAGCCCGTGGAGACAGGCATTGTTGATGATGTGTTCTACCGGCCGCGGATGCCGTACACGCTGGGTCTGCTCGGGTCGATTCCCCGACTTGATGTTGCAGAGCGTTTGCCGCTCACACCGATTGAGGGGACTCCTCCGTCGCTGACAAACCTGCCTCGCGGTTGCCCGTTTACACCGCGCTGTCCGATGCGTATTGAGAAATGTGAACAGTTGGAGCCGGATCTTCTGCCAATGCCGGCGTCCGGTCCGGAGCATTTCTCCGCGTGTCACCGCAGTCATGAAATCGAGGAGCAGAACCTCAAGAGCACCGACGTCTTTCCTGCCCCGGTTATCGGCGAACCTTCGGTAGCCCGTATTCCACGAGCCCAGCGCCAATCCGTGCTCGAAGTCACCGATCTGGTGAAGCACTTTCCGCTGGTGAAGGGCGCCATTCTCCGCCGCAGAGTGGGCACTGTTTATGCGGTTGATGGCATCACTTTCGATATCCGTGAAGGAGAGACTCTTGGTCTGGTTGGCGAGTCCGGTTGCGGCAAAACGACGGCAATCATGGAGGTGCTCAACCTCATTCGTCCTGCGGGAGGGCGAATAGTGGTGCTTGGAAAGAACACTGCAGAAATGACCAGCGAGGATCGCTTTGCCATCCGCAGGGAATTGAGCATGGTGTTTCAGGATCCGCTCGCATCGCTCGATCCGCGAATGCCGGTTTCCGATATTCTGGCCGAGCCGATGCAAACTCATGGCGTACCTGCTGGAGAGCGCAGCGGTCGCATTCACGAACTGCTGGAGATCGTGGGACTTAGACCCGAGCATGCCAGCCGCTACCCGCAGGAGTTTTCCGGCGGGCAGCGTCAGAGAGTAGGGATTGCTCGAGCCCTGGCTTTGCGACCCAAGCTCGTCGTGCTGGATGAACCGGTTTCTGCCCTCGATGTTTCGGTTCGTGCCGGTGTCATCAACCTCCTGGAGAAACTCAGAATGGACCTGGGCCTTGCCTACCTTTTTGTGGCCCATGACTTGTCCGTCGTCCGGCATATAGCCGACAGGGTTGCCGTTATGTATCTGGGCAGGATTGCCGAGATCGGTGAAGTGAATCGCGTCTTCGGTCTGCCGGCCCACCCGTATACGCAGGCTTTGCTTTCTGCAATTCCTCTTCCGGATCCACGGAAAGAACGCGCGCGGCGCCGCATCATCCTCAAGGGCGATATTCCGAACCCTGCAAATCCACCGTCAGGTTGCCGGTTTCGCACGCGTTGCCAGAAGTTCGCCGACGAGCTTAACGACACCGAGCGAAAACGGTGTATCGATGAAGAGCCGCAGCTGACCCCGCAGGACGAAGCGGGTGCGGATCACCTTGCGGCATGTCATTATGCCGAGGGGTATGCGGTGCTGGACGACGTAGCTGGAACGTGACACAGTTGAGTGGTTAGTGGAGGGATACGGAGCCGATATGACTCGAACAGGACTGTTTATCGCGTGGGTTCTCGCACTCGGTCTGATCAGCGTGGGTTGCTGGGGCAATGACGGCAGTGCCGTAAATACCGAAGATCGAATTTCTCAGAAGGCCGATGAGAATCAGATGAATCCGCAACCTCGCGATAAGGTGCAGCAGGGCGGAAAACTCGTCTGGCCGTCCAGTGTTCCCTCGAACTTCAACTACGGTCAGATCGATGGCCCGAACTTTGACGGCGCGCTCATGATCAACGCCGTCATGCCGATTTTGTTCACGTTCGACGCATCCGGAACTCCCAGCTATGATCCCGACTACCTGGCCGGCGAGCCGGAGTTGGTCGAGAGTCCCAAACAGGTCGTGACGTATCGATTGAACCCCAAAGCGATCTGGTATGACGGCACGTCCATAACCGCAGCCGATTTCATCGCCCAATGGAAAGCTCTGAACGGGACGAACCCCGCCCTCCAGACGGCATCGAACACCGGATACAACCAGATCGAAAGCGTCGTACAGGGTGTCGACAAGTTTGAAGTGGTCGTGACGTTCAAGACGCCGTTCGCGGACTGGAAATCTTTATTCTGGCCGCTATATCCCGCATCAACCAACACGGATCCCAAGGTGTTCAATTCGGCCTGGAAAGGTCGATTTCTGACTTCCGGCGGGCCCTTCAAG
>DASTBJ010000383.1:0-4046 GCA_035712125.1 Terriglobia bacterium | reverse complement strand
CCGTGATGTTCAGAATCGCGCAATGATGATAGGAATGGCCGCCGTCAACGGCAATGCCCGGATGATCGGCCATAAACTGAATCACCTGCAGCACGCAATTCTGACAGTTGATATTCGGGATCGGAATCTGCGCTTCCCAATTCTGCGTGGGCCGTTCCGTGTGCGGGAAAATTCCATCGAGCAATACGGGTGCCACCGTCGGATTCTGGATGACTGCTGACTGTGACCGCACGCCACGCGCAGTTTGAGCCGTCGTCACTTCCGGGTCAGGCGGCAACTGTTTCGCTGTTCGCGCGAGCGCGACACGGTAATGGCCAGGATGAAAAATCGATTCCTGAACAAGCAAAGGGAGATTCGTGCCTCCCTTGACACTCGTCACCGCGCCACTCGGCACACCCGGGTTGGCGGGTGTTCCGCGTCCTGGATTCGCGGATACGCCGCCACACGGCCCGATCTTCTGCGGGTCGCCTATCCGGTCCTGAACCAGTGAGGCGGCCGGCGATATGAGAACAAAGTGCGCATCCGTACGCGCGGCAATTCCCACGAAAACGACGGCTATCAACAGAGTTGTGATTTTCACGCGATATCCCCTGCTCCGACGGAATAGATTCAATGGCGACATGATAGCGCACAATCGGGGCAAGACCGGGTGTTCCGATTTTCGGCATTTCAAATGGCCATAATGGCCATTTGACACAGAGAACACAAACGGCTTAACGTGCGTCATCTTTCTGGAGGAGCAGCATATGAGGAACGTTCGAATCCGTATGGCGGCCGTCATGATGTTTGCCGTGGCGTTGGCGTCGGGCACGATACTCGCGCAGGACAACTCGGCTCGAGAAGCGAAGGATCGCGCGGAGATCGAGGAACTGATGTGGCGCTACACGCGCGCCCTTGATACCGGTGACGGCACGACCTACGCGGCGACTTATACGGTGGACGGGCAGTTCAGTGCCGGCACAAACGTGACCAAAGGACGTGAGGCGCTCAAGAAAATGGTCGATGCGCTCAAAGAGCAGGAGGCTGCGGCGAAAGCGAAAGGCGAGGCACGCCCCCCGATGTACCACATGGAAGCGAATTCCTGGGTTGAGTTCATCGACAAAGATCATGCCCGCTATCACTCGTATTACCTGACGGTCGTTGCCGGCGGTGGGGCCAACACGCCGCCGCGTATCGCGGCTGCGGGCCGCAGCGTTAACCACCTCGAACGGGTAAACGGCAAGTGGCTGATCAAGCTGCGCGATGTCGCGCCGCAGAATTGAGCCGCAGGGCCGCTTTCCCTAACCCGGCGGAGTCGACCGCAGTTTTCGGAAGGCAGCCCCCTTCCCGAATTTTCCGGCAATCGCCTCCAGCAGACTCAGCAGGGCGGGACCGAAGTACCGACCGCGTTTCCACGCGAGACCGATCTCGCGGCTCAGCGTGACGCCTTTCACACGCACCTCCCGCAATTCTCCCGACTTCAGGGCGTCCTGAACCGTGATGAATGGAAGAAAGGAAATGCCGACTCCGGCTTCGACCAGTTTTCGCATAGCCTCAGGGCTGCGCATGGCCATCACGACGCGGGGAGTCAGCCCCGCTTCTGCAAACTTCTCGTCGACCAGGCGACGGGAGATCGAATCACTGTGAAAGAGGATAAGAGGTTCGCCGACCACCTGGTCCAGCGCCACGCTTCTTTTGCCGCTGAAAGGGTGCGACGGACCGACACAAAGAATCAGCCGGTCGTTGCAGAGCGCAAGGGTATCGAGTCGGGGGTGATCAAACGGAAGCGTCAGAACCGCGAACTCGGAACGATTCATCAGGAGATCCTCGGCAAGATACCGTGAAGGGGCTACCTGCACCGACAACTGGACTTCCGGATTCGCGGCAAGATAGTCCCGAAGGATATCGGGGAGAAGATAGATTGCTCCGGCATCAATCGACCCGAATTGAAAGGTCTCGCCTTTTGCCGCAGCGCGATTCGTCAATCGATGGCCGGCTTCCTCCACGAGGTCCTGGATCTTGATGGCGTAATTCATCAGACTGCGCCCCTCGATCGTCAGCTCAACCTTTCTTCCATGCCGGTGAAAGAGTTTCACACCCAGATGTGACTCCAGTTCTGCGATCCCGCTGCTGATTGCAGGCTGAGTGACATTCATCGCCGACGCTGCCTGGGTAAAACTTCCAAGACGCGAGACAGCCATCAGATAGCGCAGATGCTGCAGATTCATAGATAGCAATTATCTATTCGAGATATCAGAATTATCAATTTGATTTATATGATTGAACCGTTCATTGTTTTGACCGCAAAGGAGAGGTTTATATGTCAGGAACTAAAGTGCGAGTGGCGATTGTTGGCGTCGGGAATTGCGCGTCATCGCTGGTTCAGGGTGTGGAGTTTTACAGGAATGCGCGCAACGACGAATTCATTCCCGGATTGATGCACACGAGCCTCGGCGGCCTTCATGTGCGGGACATTGAGTTCTCCGCGGCCTTCGATATCAACGTAAATAAAGTCGGCAATGACCTGGGTGCCGCCATTTTCGCGAGCCCGAACAACACGGTGAGGTTTTCTGAAGTGCCTCGACTAGGCGTGACTGTCCAACGTGGCGCGACTCACGACGGCCTGGGGCAGTATCTGAGCGAGGTCATCGAGCAATCTGATGAGCCACAGGTCGATGTCGCAGACGTATTGAAGGCAACTCGAACGGACGTCGTCGTGAATTTTCTTCCGGTCGGGAGTGAGATTGCCACGCGATGGTACGCCGAGCAGGCGTTGCGCGCAGGCTGCGGTTTTGTGAACTGCATCCCGGTCTTCATTGCAAGCGACCCGCGATGGGCTTCGCGCTTTGAGCAGCACGGGCTTCCCATTATCGGGGATGACATCAAATCGCAGGTCGGCGCTACCATCGTGCACCGGGTTTTGGCGAATCTGTTCCGAGAGCGGGGCGTGAAAATCCTCCGGACCTACCAGCTCAATTTCGGCGGCAACACGGACTTCTACAACATGCTGGAGCGTTCGCGGCTCGAATCGAAGAAAATCAGCAAGACGAATGCGGTGACGTCACAACTGGATTATGACCTTGGAGAAAACAATGTCCACGTTGGGCCCAGCGATCATGTGCCATGGCTGGAAGATCGCAAGTGGTGCCATATCAAGATCGAAGGGCAGACGTTTGGGAATGTGCCGCTGGAGCTCGATCTCAAGCTGGAAGTGTGGGATTCGCCGAACTCGGCAGGCGTTGTCATTGACGCGGTGCGTTGCTGCAAGCTTGCCATGGAGCAAGGCCTAAGCGGTGCTCTGGAGGCACCTTCGGCGTATTTCATGAAGTCTCCTCCGCGCCAGTTCACGGACCATAAAGCGAAAGAAATGCTGGAGGAGTTTGTGAGTGGCGGAGTTTCACTGGCTTCAGGCGTGAAGTGACTTGCCTTGTCTTTCCAATGGGTGCAGTCCGGATAGATAGGTAACAAAAATTACCGGAGACATCGGTTACAGACCGAAATTTAACAGTTAAACCATCCGACCATTTGGTCATGGCACCAGGTACATGTAACAGCGCACAACAGTCAACGGACAGCGGACTTTGGAAATACAAGGAGGCACCTGCCCTGACCAGGCCCTCTGCCCATAAATCCAGTCCTACCTTATAATCCTGACCATGAATTCTCTGAAAGTCGCGGCGACCGTTGCGCTGTCTCTCGCTGTGCTGGGATTGTCCGCATCGGGGCAACCACAGGCTGGTCCTGCTGTCAGCAACGAACTGGCCACGCACCGCGCAGTGCTCGACAAGTATTGTGTCACTTGTCACAACGGCCGGATGACCACACCGGCAACGGCGTCAGGTGTGATGCTCGATCGCGCCGATCTGAACCGCGTTGCCGACGATCCGGCACTGTGGGAAAAGGTAATTCGCAAGCTCCGAACCGGCGGCATGCCTCCTGAAGGCTCATCCCGGCCGGATCGAGCCACAGAAGATGCACTCGCCGGCTTCATCGAATCGCGTCTGGATCGGGCCGCCCTGGAGCGTCCCAATCCCGGCCGGTCTTCCGTCCATCGATTGAATCGCGCT
>DASTBJ010000382.1:0-5300 GCA_035712125.1 Terriglobia bacterium | reverse complement strand
GCGATTGGAATGTCGCGTCGCTTTGCGCCGCCGAGTACGCCTCTTCCAGTTCCTGGAGAGGGTACATCAACGTCTCAGGGACGAACTGCCCTCCGTAAACTCCAAAATGACCTTTCATGATTCACCCAGCAGCGCGACATCGGTTTTCCGAACCTCTTCAATGAAGCGCCGCATCTTCTCGTAATCTTTTTTTCCAGGAGCAGATTCCACCCCGCTGGAGACGTCGACTGCAAACGGCCGCAGCTGTGTAACGGCGTCTCCTACGTTGTCGGGAGTGAGACCGCCCGCAAGTACGATCCATCCGAATGTATTTACTCCACGAGCCTGATTCCAGTCGAAAACCTCCCCGGTCCCGCCAAACTGTGCACCGCTCCCGGAGTCCAGAAGGAACATTGTAGTGGAGTAGTTTTTCAACGCGTCTGCCTTGAAGTTCGAATCGACACGAAACGCCTTGATCACCTTGACGCGCTGAATCAGCGAGCAGTAGTCCGGGGACTCATTTCCGTGCAGCTGAACTGCATGAAGACCGAGCGACAGCGCAAGGTCTTCAAGCGCTTCCGGGTTCGGGTGATTGACGAACACGCCAATCAGGCTCACGAATGCCGGAACTGCTTCGACAATTCTCGAGGCCTGGGAACTTTTCACAAATCGAGGACTTCGCTCGTAGAAGTTCAAGCCTATGGCGTCCGCGCCGACCTCGACCGCGTCCCGCGCGTCGTCGGGATTCGTAATGCCACAGATCTTCACACGGGTCACAACAAACTCCGCAGTGTGAGCCCCGGGTTTTCCGAGACGATCAGAGTTTCGCCGATCAGAAACGCATCTGCGCCGACCTCCAGCAAGCCGTCAATATCCTTCCGATCACGGATACCGCTCTCAACAACGAAAACGCAATCCTCAGGAATGAGACGCGCCAGGCGATGCGATGTCTGAATGTCGACTTCGAATGTCTTCAGGTTGCGGTTGTTGACCCCAATCATCTTAGCCCTCGCATCCAGAGCTTCGCTCAACTCGGCTTCATCATGAACCTCCACGAGCGCGTCGAGCCCGACTTCATTGGCCAGCACCAGCAACGATCGAAGCTCGTCGGGCCTGAGCATCGCCGCGATCAGCAGGATCGCGCTCGCCTTTGCATTTCGAGTTTCGTAGATCTGGTAGGGATCGAAGACGAAATCCTTGCGCAACACGGGAAGTGCGGACCTTTCGCGGATCTCCCCAATCCAGCCGAGGTTGCCTTGAAAAAAGTCTTCCTCCGTTACCACGGAGATCGCAGATGCCCCAGCTTCAGTGTACCCATCAACGAGATCCGGAACCGAGAAACTCTGGCTAAACACACCCTTCGAAGGCGATGCCTTCTTTACTTCAGCGATTATTCGCACGGGTCTGGAGTTTTGCAGCGCCGCCAGAAGAGACGGCGGTGCGGGCGCCTTCTGCGCAAAATGTCTGACGACGGCTTCGGGAACTCGCATCTTTGTGCGCTCGAGCCGTTGACGCTTCGCCTCGACAATCCGGCTGAGGATGTGCGTGCTCTCCAGCTTCTTCATACGGACATTTCCCTCAAACGTTGCAGCCGGCTGAATGCGGACCCGGTGTCGATTGATGCTGCAGCTTTGCGGAATCCCTCGGCGAGCGATGCTACCGCGCCACGAACCATCAGAGCGGCTCCGGCGTTCATCAGGACGATGTCACGCCTGGGGCCGGTTTCCCCTTTGAGGATGGATTCAATGATCGCCGCGTTGGTTCGGGCGTCGCCGCCGCGAAGTGTCTCTTTCGGAGCAAGTGCTGCGCCGAAGGTTTCCGGAGTGACCAGGACAGGAGTGATGGTGCCGCCTCGAATTTCGAGCATGTTCGTAGGCGCGCTGATTGAAATTTCGTCGAGACCATCATGGCTGTGCACCACAAGGGCCCTTTCGGTCTTCAGGCCGACGAGGGCATTCGCCACAAGGTTCATCATGTCCGGGGAGAAAACACCAATGACCTGAAAACGGGGTCGAGCCGGATTAGCAAGAGGGCCGATGACATTGAAGATTGTTCGGAGCTTCAGTTGTGTTCGCGCCGGCATGACATATTTCATCGACCGATGAAAACGCTGTGCAAAAAGAAACCCCATTCCCACATCGGTAACGGCTTTGCGAAGAATCTCGAGAGGCATCTGGATGTTTATGCCCAGCGCTTCCAGAACATCCGCGCTGCCACAGAGGCTGCTGGCTGAACGATTGCCGTGTTTGGCTACTGAAACTCCGGCTCCAGCAGCGACCAGAGCGGCGGCAGTCGAGATATTGAATGTCCCGGAACGATCACCGCCGGTACCGCAGGTGTCGAGAACGGCAACCGGTTCGCCCTCCCAGAACGGATCCGCCTTCTCTCTGAGTACCTGAGCAAAGGCCACCAACTCGGAAGCGGTTTCTCCCTTCATGCGAAGGGCTGTCAGAAAGCCCGCGATCTGCGCGTCCGTCGCATCTCCGCTCATAAGATCTTCCATTGCGGAGCGGGCTTCAGCGTCGTTGAGATCGATGCGGTCGATCAGCTTTTGGATTGCATCGGTGATCACTATCGCTCCATGAAATTCGCCAGTAGTTGCTTCCCGACTACCGTCATGATCGATTCAGGATGGAACTGAATGCCTTCGACGGGGTAGTCGCGGTGCCGCAAACCCATCACGACCCCCTCGGCTGTTTGAGCGCTTACTTCCAGACATGCAGGCACATCGGTGACGACAAGGGAATGATAACGAGTCGCGGGGAATCCCTGCGGTAAGCCCCTGAACACGGTCTTGGCGTCATGAAGGATCGGACTTGTCTTGCCGTGCATCAGACTGGGCGCTCGGACAATCTTGCCGCCGAAGACCTCGCCGATCGCCTGATGGCCCAGGCAGACTCCAAGAATCGGAATCGACTTGTGGAAACACTGAATGACTTTTTCGGAGATCCCTGCATCGTTTGGTGCGCCTGGGCCGGGCGAAATGACGATATGCGACGGGTTCAGACTTCTGATTTCGTCAAGCGATACACGATCGTTGCGGAACACGCGCAACTCGTGTCCCATCTCACCGAGATACTGCACAAGGTTGTAGGTAAACGAATCGTAGTTGTCGATGACGAGGATCATAGTTCGAACCCCCTCTGGGCCAACTGAATAGCTCGAAGCAGAGCGCGCGACTTATTCACGGTTTCCGTGTACTCGCCTTCCGGAGTCGAGTCGGCCACGATGCCGCCTCCCGCCTGGATGTAGCCCTTGTTTCCTTTGACAACAAGAGTGCGAATCGCGATGCAGGAATCCAGATTGTTGCTGAAGTCGAGGTACATGATTGCGCCCGAGTAAACGCCTCGTCGGGTCGGCTCCATTTTGTCGATGATCTCCATGGCTCGAACTTTCGGGGCTCCTGAAACTGTGCCTGCCGGGAAACACGCCATCATCGTGTCGAGCCTGTCCACATTGGGCGGAAGCTGCCCTCTGAGGGCTGAAACGAGATGCATGACGTGGGAGTACTTTTCGACGAACATGAGGTCCTCAACACGGACAGTGCCGTACTTGCAGACTCGGCCAAGATCGTTACGGCCAAGGTCGACGAGCATGATGTGTTCGGCACGTTCTTTCTCATCCGCCCTGAGTTCCTGCGCGAGCCGTTCGTCTTCAGCATCATTGGAGCCACGGGGACGCGTTCCGGCGATGGGTCGATACGCGGCTTCATCTCCCTGAATCTTCACCAGCATCTCCGGGGACGACCCCACAATTGTCGCTTCCGGCATCTTGAGGAAGTACATATAGGGAGACGGATTCACGATGCGAAGCGCGCGGTAGATTTCAAAGGGCGAGGTCTTCAGGTCCACCTCAAAGCGCTGCGAGAGCACGACCTGGAAAATGTCTCCGGCCGCAATGTATTCCTTAGCCTTCATCACCGCATTCAAATAGTCGGCCTTGTCGAAGTTGGATCGAACCTGGAGTTCCTCGTTGTTGGGAACCGGCACAGGAGGTTCAACGGGAGTCCTGAGGATCGACTCGATGCGGCGAATTTCTTCCTCTGCTTTCGCATACTGGCTCTCCAGTGGCTCCGCAGATTCGTCCACGAGGAGATTCGAGATGATATGAATCTGGTGACGGAGGTGATCGAAGGCAAGCACGGTCTTGTAGAACATCAGCACGGCGTCATCGATTCCGAGATCGTCACGCCCGGTGTCAGGGATATTTTCGATGACCCGAACCATGTCGTATCCGAAATACCCTACTGCGCCACCGGTAAATGGCGGGAGACCTCGCAACACGACCGCTTTGAACCGCTTCAGGGTATTCCGCAAGGTCTGCATGAATTCGCCAGATGGCTGACCCCGGCGATAACGGCTGACTAGAAACGGGTCGCACCCGAGGAACGAATATCGCGCGACCGTTTCGCCGCCTTCTACGCTCTCGAGGAGAAAAGCATAGGGCCGCTCCTTCTCAAGTTTCAGGAAAGCGGATACGGGTGTCAGGAAGTCCGCGATAACCGACTTGTAGACAGGAATGACGTTGCCTTGTTCGCGCAAGCGACGAACTTCTTTGATGTCGGGTTGCATGGTTGCGCTCAGCTCCTCTTTCCAGTCTTTTGCCGCTTGCGGAGTTCTTCGGCAATCTCATCGAGAGAAACGCCTTTAGCCACAAGAGTGACCATGAGGTGATACAGCAGATCCGCAGTTTCCTCGACGATGCGCTCGCTTGAATCATTCTTCGCCGCGATTACAGTTTCGACGGCTTCTTCACCGAGTTTCTTGACGATCTTGTCTATTCCTTCGTCGAAAAGTCTTGTCGTGTAACTTCCATCAGGGCGGAGTTCCTTGCGCGTCTCAATGAGGTCGTAGAGTTGCGCAAGACCTCCGCCAAAGCCTGCTTCCACGCCGAAACACGAGTACGATCCGGTGTGACAAGCCGGTCCTAGCGGTTCCACCTGAACCAGAACCGTGTCGGAGTCGCAATCCAGGGCTACGTGACGTACCTTCTGAAAATTCCCTGAGGTTTCACCTTTGTGCCAGAGCGTCTTTCGACTGCGGCTATAGAAGTGGGTCTCGCCCTTTTCAAGGGTAAGTCGCAGCGCTTCCTGATTCATATAGGCAACGGTGAGGACTTCACGCGTTCGCACGTCCTGCACGACCGCGGGGATAAGACCGTCCGCGTTGAACTTTGCTTGCGCCAGAAGATTGCCTGGTGTATCGCTCATCGAACAAGCACTCCGTTTTCTCTCAGATAAGCCTTCGCCTGTTGAATCGTCAGTTCACGAAAATGAAAAATAGACGCCGCCAGAACCGCGCTGGCCCGGCCCTCCTTTAAGC
>DASTBJ010000381.1:0-4723 GCA_035712125.1 Terriglobia bacterium | reverse complement strand
CTCGACGTAAACCCGATTCCCTAAACGACAAATCGGCCGGATTTCGATGGGCTTTCCAGAGAATGGACATTGGTTAAGTCCAACAGTCATCGGACAACAGTCATTGGATAGCCGACCATTGGGAGAACTCAAACCGGCGAGGGTGGGAAACACCGGCGTGACTCAAAACTGACAACTTAAAACTCAAAACTGCCGGGCACGAGAAGGGCGGCGGCGTGGGGGCCGCCGCCCCGTCGTTTCTCGTCAGGTCAGGATCACCGGACGAGAGGGGATGTTGTCAGAGGAATCCGACGCTGACGGGCCGTGCCGACAGGGTCCGCCGGCCGCGAAGCCGGACACCCTGCGATCTGAGCCTCAAAAAAAGGTAGGGTCTGGGGTGAGATCCGCTCATGGTTATTCCCTCACACGCATCAAAAATTCAATTTGAGTGCGTACTGGACTCTTCTCGATTCCGTGCTGGTTGACGTCACACGCCCTGCTGCTGCAGGGGTGCGGCCCTGGTTGTCGAAGAGCACCGAATTGGGCGCCGCGAAGTTCGTTTGATTCAGAATGTTGAAGAACTCCATCCTGAATTGCAGAGACATCTCTTCAGTCGGCTTGAAGGTTTTCGACAGGGAAAGATCCAGATTGGAGATGCCGTCCTTTCGAAGCGTGTTGCGGCCGACATTGCCGAGGGTAAACGCGTCCGGGAAAGTGAAGCACTCCGTCTTGATCCACCGATTCGGGTCGGGGTTCGTGAGTGTCTTGCAGTGGTCGCTCACGACCTGGTTGGGGAACTGACCGAGCGATGTGCCGGTCGTATCCGTTCGCGTGCCCGCCCGGTCGCTGTTGAGGACGACCGTGAACGGAGTGCCACTCTGGAGCTTGTAGATCGAGCTGACCTGCCACGCTTTGAGTGCCGTACCCATGAGTCCGGTAAGGCTGTTCCCGAAGGGGATTTCCCACACCACATTCGTCATGAAGTTGTGAGGGATATCGAAGGTCGATAATCCGCGATTCAAATGGGGAAGCAGTGGTGTGACGACGGCCACCGAGTTGGGCAACCCGGACGTTGCCGAAGTGGATCCGGACGACGACGCCGTGTCGATGCTCTTGCTCCAGGTATAAGCAGTCTGGAAGTGCAGTCCCCGCCCGGCTTGCTTTTTCAAGCTCAGTTGCAACCCGTGATAGTACGAATCTGCGTTCCACGTATCGGTGGTGTTGATCGTCGAAAAGTTAGGGTTCAACTTCTGGCCATTCGAGGGAACGACCCACTGCCCGTTGGGCTGTTGCACGGGCATGACCACGTTCATGTTTCGTTCGACCAGTGGCAGGTGGATCCCTCGCGAACCCGTGTAGCCGATCTCCGCGACGAAGCCGTTGATGTCGCGCTGCAGGTCCAAATTCCACTTCATGCTGTACGAACGCCCCGGATCCGGATCGACGTAAGCGGTCCGCAAGTCCCCGACCTGAAGGAGCGGAAACGCTTCTGAAGGGAACGAACCTACAGGCGGAGCAGTCGTCACACCCTGAACGAAGAACGGCGTCGACCGCGTCAGCGGTGTGTCGTAGAGCCACAGGAGCGGCAGGGAATCGAAGATTCCAAAGCCTGCCCGTACCGAGCTCTTACCGTTCTTGAACGGATCCCACACAAAGCCGACGCGCGGCGCGAAGTTCAGCGTCGTGGGGTTGCGATCGTGGACCGGCCCGCCGATCGTGACCTCAGGGTCGGTATAGCGATGCAGCAGAGCGATCTTGCCGTTCACCTCAGTCGGGATGGTCAGGAATTCGTACCGCAATCCAAGATTGATGGTGAAGTTGGGTTTCCAGCGGTAATCATCCTGCACGTATCCCGAAACCAGCGTCTGCCGCAGTCCTCGACGTGTGTCGGAGCCCGGCTTGAGCGCGCCGAAGCTCTGAGGGCGATTTCGCAGGTAATCCGGTATTGAACCGAAATTGAACTGTCCTCCTTCGAGGTTCGGAATCGACATGTTGTATTGCATTCGTTCCACGCTGGCGCCGAACTTGAGCGCATGAGCGCCCCTGGTGATATGAAAGTTCTGATGTCCCTGGAATGAATTGAAGAACAGCTCGTTGATGTTCTCGGATCCCGGGCCGTTGCCGGTGATGTTGATTCCCGGCACATTCACAGCCCCAATGTTGTACTCAGGAATGAATCCCAGTGACGAGTCCTCAAGCAGAGGATTGTTGACCTCAGTGATCTCACCGCTCACCGTGCCGCTTCTGGCGAATCCGATACGCGTGCCACTGATAAGGGATGAACTGAAGATGTGCGTGTACTCGATGGCTGCCATCTGTTTCCGCGAGGTCTGAGACGTCCGTTTAATGAGGAAACCGTCTGGAGAATCCGAGTCCGCGTCGTCAAAGAAGTAGCTCGCGTTGAGGCTGCCTTTGTCGGAAAACTTGTGATCCACTCTGCCCAGCACATACCGTCCACGAGAGGGTGTGTCCCTTTCCGCGATGAATTGGCCCGTATCTCCATTGCCCAGCAGCGCGCCGTTGGGCAGCGGCAGCAGGGGAAGCATGCGCGCGATTTCCGGGTCCACGTTCACCGTTCCCGTTGCCAGAAGTCCCTGGCGCGCCGGGCCGGACAATGTGTTGGTGATGGACGTGGTTGCCAGAAACTGGTTGATGCCCTCAAAGTTTGCAAACCAGAACGTGCGGTTCTTGACGATGGGGCCGCCTGCGGCGGCGCCGAATTGGTGTCTCCTGAATTGCGGCTTCTCGCTTCCGTCGAAGAAGTTCCGGGCATCCAGTGCGCTGTTTCTTCCGAAATAGAAAATTGATCCGTGGACTTCGTTCGTGCCGGATTTCGTAACCGCGTTGACCACGGCTCCTGTCGCGCGGCCATACTCGGCCGAGTAGCTGTTCGACACGACGGAGAATTCCCGCACTGCCTCGACTCCCATGTTGGTGCCGAGAATGTTGCCCGGAGTCGTGTTGGAGTTGTCGTTCAGGCTGATGCCGTCCAGGCGGAAATTGTTTTCGGTCGGTCGGGCTCCTGAAACTGTCAGCTTCACGCCGCTTCCGTCACGACCGGCTCCTCCTCCCGAGCCAATCGAGGAAATGCCGGGTTGGAGCGTAGCGAGCTGGGTCCAATCGCGTCCGTTCAGGGGAAGTTCTCGAATGGTTGTGCCCTCAACGGTTCGGTTAACAGTGGATGTCACCAGATCGATGCCGCCTTCTGACTGAACCTCCACAGTCTGCGTGACTGCAGAAAGTGTGAGTTGGATCTCGATGGTGATTTCGCTTCCAACGGTAACGGCAACGTTTCTTCGTTGTCCGGTAGCGAAGCCCGGTAGATCTGCAGTGACATTATAGGTTCCCGGTGGCAGGCTTGGCGCCCGGTACAGGCCACTCTCATTGGTCAACAGGGATCGATTTGCTCCTGTCTCCACGTTGGTGATTGTCACGGTTACGCCCGGAATCAACGCCCCCGACGGATCTGTAATCCTTCCCTGCATCGTGCCCCCCACCGTTTGAGCCGGCGCACCGGGCGTAACGATGAACAGACAAAGGCACGCGAGTCCACCTTGGAGCAAAAGGGCGATCGCGGTCTCAATAGCCTTGGTTTTCATGTCGAAGTTCTCCTTCTGCAGTTGCAGAATCTCGAGTAGGAAATCCGTTGAATGCCGAAACGGACGAGAAACGTCCGCTCAGGAAATAGAAAGTGACGTCGGGGTCACCGCAATAAAGGCTTGGAAACTTACGTGGATGCTAATCCCGAAGTTGATTAGCAGATCGACCGCAGATTAGGACTCCGCTGGCTTACGAGTCAACGAACAAGATTGTCACCGAGGCTACAAGGTCGGCGCTTCAACGCAATTCCGCGAGTCTCTACTGCCGGAGAGCGGCGCGGCGCAGCTCATCTTCAATAATCTTTCGAATTTCGTCATAAGGCTGATTTCCAAGAAGGGAGCGTCCATTGATGAAAAGCGCGGGGGTGCCGGTGACGCCGGCTCTGACGCCTTCACTTACATCGTTCCGTACCTGCGTGAAATACCTTCCGCTTTCCAGGCACTTTGCGAACGATGCCGTGTCCAATGAAAGTTTGGACGCCTTATGCTTCAAGTCATCGATACTGAGATACGACTGATCCGAGAACATCAAGTCATGCATGGACCAGAATTTGTCCTGGTCCTGAGCACAGAGCGAGGCCTCGGCGGCCTTCAGCGCATTGGGATGAATATCCGCGAGTGGAAACTGCAGGTACACGATCCGCACTTTATCCCTGTAGTCCGCAGCAATCTTCTGAAGTGTCGGCAAAAGAGCTCTGCAGTAGGGACACTCGAAGTCAGAAAATTCGACGATCGTCACAGGGGCATCCGCCGGACCCTTCGAGGGGCGGCCGTGCGTCGGTATTTCCATTCGAGAGGGTTCGACATAAGAAACAGCGTTGTATTTGCGTTTCAGGCTGTCGACGAACGCGTCCAGCGCAGCTTGACGGTCCTGATCCCGGAGATATGCACGAATCGAGTCCCGGAGATATGCACGAATCGAGCGGACGTTGTCGCCCAGACTTCCTTCGACCCGCGACTTGTTCGCGTTGTAGAACTCCACAACGCGTTCATCGGTCGCGGCCGCAGCCTTACTCTCGACTTCGATTTCCAGAAGATCCTGCACGGAGATGTTTCGCTTCGCTGCTTCCGCAGACAGCACGCGGTCGGTCAGGATCCTCTCCAGTGCATTCTCCAGCGCCGATTCCCTGCCCTTCTTCATCTCC